>DATDKB010000133.1:0-9539 GCA_036520255.1 Rubrobacter sp.
TGCTCGGGCCCTATCTGCTGCACGTAGACCTCGTCGTAGCCGGCGTCGGCGTACGACTGGAGCTGCTGCAGGTGCTTCTCGGGGTCGGGGCCGCAGGCGAAAGACTCTCCCACCATGTCCTCGGTGATGAGCTGGGTGGCCTGCTCGAAGTGCCGCGGGGTCGGCAATACCTGGGCGAGCTCCCCGGGCAAGGCTTCGTTGGGCCACAGCCTGTGGGCGGTCTTGCGCGCCGCGTCCTCGTCCTCGCCCCAGCACACTTTGGTGCCGGCGTGGGCGGGTTTGTCCCCGCCGCCAGAGGAACGGTACATCTCGACTACCTGCGCGTCGGGCTCCACGCCGCAGTAGCCGTCACCGATACGGCCGGCGAGCTCGACGGCCTTCGGACCGAAGGCCGAGACGAGCACGTCCGGCGGCTCGTCGGGGAGGGTATAGAGACGCGCGTTCTCGACCGTGTAGTGCTTGCCCTCGTGGTCCTTCGTGCCGCCTTCCCACAAGAGGCGCATGACCTCGACGGCCTCCTCGAGCATCTCCAGCCGCGTATCGGTCGAGGGCCAGGCGTCGCCGAAGATGTGCTCGTTGAGCGCCTCGCCCGTGCCGATGCCCAAAGAGAAGCGGCCGTTCAGCATCACCTTGGACGTGGCGGCTGCCTGGGCGATGATCGCCGGGTGGATGCGCACGGTCGGGCAGGTGACGCCCGTGGTCACGGGCAGCGAGGTCGCCTGGGACAGTCCTCCGATCACGCTCCACACGAACGGCGAGTTACCCTGCTCGTCGTTCCACGGATGGAAGTGGTCGGAGATCCATAACGCCTCGAAGCCGGCGGCCTCGGCCATCTTGGCCTGCTCGATGAGCTGGTTAGGCCCGAACTCCTCGCAGGACAGGAAATACCCGAACTTTGCCACGTTTTCCTCCTATCAGTCGATGCGGCCCCGCCGGGTCTCCCCCGGCGTCACCGCCTGGGCCGCTATCCTCTGTCCCTGCACCGAAACGGGCGGATTCGTATGAGGTCCGTACCCGGGCCGGACCCGCCGGTAACGGCCCGCCTCCCGCGCGGCCGATAAATGGCCCGAAAGGTGCAGGCGGAGCGCATCGGAAAGGTCGCAGCACCATGTATGGTCTGGTGATAGCCGGGTTCGATAGGTGGTGGACCGGCCCGCCCGTCCTGGTGTCAGCCGGAGATCAAAACCTCCAGCGTGCGCGGGCCGTGCACGCCCTCGACGCGGTTGAGCTCGATGTCCGAGGTCGCCGAGGGACCGGAGATGAAGGTGATGGCCCGTCCTTCGGCCTTTACCGTCTGTTCTAACTTCGCAAATGCCACTGGGACGAGGTCTACTATCTGCTCCTCGCGTACGACGCAGAGGTGGTAGTCGGGGAGGAGCGTGAGCGCCCGGCGTCCCTGCGCCCTGCCTGCGTCCAGCACGATGGTGCCCGTCTGGGCTATACCGAGCGCGCAACCGGTCAACACGCCGTCGCTCTCGTCGAGCTGCTGGTCTGTGAGCCGGGAATGGGCCGCGTCGTGCAGGGTCTCCACGCCTTCCGGAATCCACTCTTTCGGCGAGTATGGGGGGATGACGAGGCGCTCTACTCCGCGTCGCTTCAAGGCTTCTTCTATTGCCCTGGAGAGCTCGTCGTGGGCCACGCGATGGACCTTTGCCTCGTACTCCGCCGTGCGCTCCGCGAAGCGCGCGACGATCTCCTCGCGAGCTTCGTCGCCTTCTTTGCGGTACCCGCGCTCGACCGGCACGTCTTCGGGGCGTTCTTGCTCTGGCACGTCATGGGTGGCGTGCCTTATGCGCCACAGAATCGTCTCCTTGGCCGTCGCCACTAGCCCGTCCCCCTATTCTGCCTCCACCACTCGCGGAAGCTCTGCCCCGGAACGGGCTTGAGGTCACGGACTGAGGTCCAGCCGGCGAGCCTGCCGGGAAGGCGGCCGATGGAGCCTCCGCGGACGAGGGGCCACTGGCCGATCCTCGCGAATTTCTGGGCCCTCTCGTAAAGTTCCTGGTCTGAGAACACTTTGGCGAGCGTCTGCATCGCGATGTTCTCGGGGTCGAGCTTCTCGCGCGGGCCGCCCCTGTCCTGTTTGTGGCGGACCACCTTGCCGCGGAGGTGGACGAGGACCTGCGGGATGTTGATCTTGACCGGACAAACCTGGTAGCACGCGCCGCACAGCGAGGACGCATAGGGCAGCGAATCGGGACCGGGGTCGCCGACTCCGACGAGCTGCGGCGTGAGAATAGCGCCGATGGGGCCCGGGTAGACGGAGTTGTACGCGTGTCCTCCGGTTCGCTCGTAGACGGGGCAGACGTTGAGGCAAGCCGAGCAACGGATGCAGTTCAGCGCCTGGCGCCCGATCTCGTCGGCCAGCACGTCGGTACGCCCGTTGTCCATAAGAACCAGGTGGAACTCCTGCGGTCCATCGCCTTCCGACACCCCGGTCCAGAACGAGGTGTAGGGGTTCATCCTCTCCGCGGTCGAGGAGCGGGGGAGGAGCTGCATAAATACCTCGAAGTCCCGCCAGGTTGGTATGACCTTCTCTATTCCCATCAGGGTCACGAGTACCGGCGGAAGCGTCGTGCACATCCTGCCGTTTCCCTCCGACTCCACGACGCAGACCGTCCCCGTCTCGGCGACCGCGAAGTTCGCCCCAGAGATGCCGACCTTCGCCCCGAGGAACTTCTCGCGCAGGTACAGGCGCGCCGCCTCCGTCAGGTCGGAGGGCTCATCGGAGAGGCTTTCCTTGCCGAGCTTCGCCTTGAAGAGTTCCTGGATCTCCGCGCGGTTCTTGTGGATCGCTGGGACCAGGATGTGCGAGCTCGTCTCCCCGGCGAGCTGGATGATCAGCTCGGCGAGATCCGTCTCGTAGGCGTGTATGCCCTCCCCTTCGAGGTACTCGTTCAGCTTGGTCTCGTCCGTGGCTATGGACTTGACTTTGACGACTTCTTCGGAGCCGTGGTCTTTGGCTATCCCGGCGATGATCTTATTTGCCTCGTCGGCGTTGCGCGCCCAGTGGACCTTGCCCCCGGCGCGGGTCACGGAATCTTCTAGCTGCAGCAGGTACGTATCGAGGTGGCGCAAGACGCGTTCTTTGAGGACGCGTCCGGCCTCCCTGAGCTCCTCCCAGTCAGGCATCTCCTCGACGGCGATGGCCCGCTTGCGGCGAATGGTCTGGGTGGCCTTGCCGAGGTTGCGCCTGAGCTGCGAGTCGGAGAGGCTTTCTCTTGCGGACTGCTCGAAGGTCGGCGTCGGACCAGGAGAAAACGCGTCCGAAAGTTTGATCTCCACTATGCCTCCCCGGTCTGGCTTGCGAGTATCTGCGCTAGGTGCACGGTTCCGACTCCTGCGCGCAGACGGTTGAGCCCGCCGCCGATGTGCATCAAGCACGAGTTGTCCCCGGCCGTGCAGACCTCGGCCTCAGTGTCGAGGATGCGACGGAGCTTGTCCGAGAGCATCGCCGCCGAGGTGTCCGCGTTCTTGACCGCGAAGGTGCCGCCGAACCCGCAGCACTCCTCGGCTTCGGAGAGTTCGACGAGGTCGATACCCCGCACGCTCCTGAGCAGCTCCAACGGCGCGTCCCCGACCTTGAGCATCCTCAAAGAGTGGCACGTAGGGTGGTAGGTGACCCTGTGCGGGTAGTGGGCACCTACGTCGGTGATACCGAGCTTCTTCACCAGAAACTCGGAGAGCTCGAAGACCCTCGGAACAAACGCCTCGATCCTCTCGGCGAGGCGTTGGTCTCCGGCGAGGTCCGCGGCCATCGGGTAGAGCTCGCGCACCATGCTCACGCAAGAGCCAGAGGGCGCGACGACGGCGTCGTAACCGTCGAAGACGTCGACGAAGCGCCTCACCAGCGGTATCGCCTCGCGCTGGTAGCCGGTGTTGAAGTGCATCTGGCCGCAGCACGTCTGCGCCTGCGGAAAATCCACCTCCACCCCCAGACGTTCGAGGACCTCGACGGTCGCCCTGCCCGTCTCGGGGAAGAGCGTGTCGTTAAAGCAGGTTATAAAGAGCGCCACGCGCACCGTTGCGGCTCCTCCTTCGTATCCCAGGTTCCCCATGATAGACCATCCGGCGGCTCGCCGACCGTGATTGGGCCGGCTTTCGCTGACCGGCGCTCAGATGTGTTCCGGAGTACCGACGTGCCCGCCTGGGTACGATCCGGAACAGGAAGCTACCGGGAGGCAAGGGTGACCGAGACGAGTGGCGACCCGCGCGAGGGCCGGCGGATGCCGAACTTCGAGTTGCCTGACTACGCTACTGCCCTGCGATCTTTACCAGCCCCTTAGGAAGGGGCCGCTGGTCCTCGTGTTCTACAGGGGCGATTGGTGACCTTATTACTGCAACGGGCAGCTGGTCAGCTACGCCAGGGATTACGAAGAATTCGAGAAGCGGGATTTCCGGGTCGCGGGTATCAGCATTGACCCGCCCGACCACAACAAGGCGATGGTCGAGAAGCTCGACCTACCCTTCCCCCTGCTCAGCGACCCGCGGGGCGACCTGATCAAGAGGTACGAACTCTGGAACGAAAAAGTAGGCGTCTCCAAGCCCGCCGCCGTCGTTGTGGACAAGTCGGGCGTGGTGCGTCGCCTCTACTCCGGCGGCACCGACTTCTCGGACCGCCCGCCGGAGGAGGTCCTGCACGAGACCCTGGAAGAGGTGGGGCCTCAGATGGGGAGACCACCGAAGACGGCGAGCCTGAGATCCTGGTTTCGGCCGAGGAGGCCGAAAGGGACACCGTGCGGCCGGACAAGCCCGCCCTGACGCTCGAAGAGCTCGGGCCCTACTACCTCGGCACATACTTCGCGACGGTCGCGATGCATCAGAAGCTCGAGGGCGAGGCGAAGGAGAAGGTCGAGGGTTACCAGGATCTGGTAAACGAGTACAACGAGGCGATCCGGGAGACCACCGAGAAGGGCTCTTCTTGAACCCCGGAAAACGCGAGAGCGCCCTACGGGTACTTGCCGAGTACCATCCGGCGCAGAAAGGCGACGAAGCGCAATCCCACCACCGTGGCAGCCGCCGGTAGTCTTTGACCGTTACCGCCCCGCGCCGGGTCCTGCCGACGGACCCGCCGCGGACCCGACGTGTCTGCGGGTTTACGGTGCTCCGACCCGGAGAAAATACCCGGCATAGTCGAGACGAGGAGGTGCCACCGTGACAGACCGCATCGCAAACCCCTGGGGCGAACGCACGCCGTTTGGTATGGACGGAGAGTGGCCCGTGAGGGTGGACCGGTTCCTGGAAAATGGCGTCTCCGAAGACGACGTTGACCGCTGGGTCCAAACGGCCTCTATCTTGCACTCCAACGGCGACGCCCTCGATATCGCCGTCAAGGACGGACGCATCGTCGGGGTGCGCGGCAGGGGTGTGGACCGGGTCAACAAAGGACGCGTGGATCCCAAAGACCTCTTCGGGTGGCAGGCCAACAACTCGGAGGACCGTCTGAGGCGGCCGCTCGTCCGGAAGGGTGGAGAGCTCGTCGAGGCGAGCTGGGACGAGGCGATGGACAAGATAGTGGACCGCTCGAAGGCGCTGCTCGCGGAGAAAGGGCCGCTCTCGATGGGCTTCTACACCACGGGTCAGTTGTTTCTGGAGGAGTACTACACGCTTGGTGTAATCGGCAAGGCTGGCCTCGGGACGCCGCACATGGACGGCAACACCCGGCTGTGCACGGCGACCGCGGGCCAGGCACTCAAGGAGACCTTCGGCACCGACGGGCAGCCAGGCTCCTACGCGGATATAGATCACGCCGACGCCATACTCCACTTCGGGCACAACATGGCCGAGACGCAGGCCGTAACCTGGATGCGCGTCCTCGACAGGCTGGCCGGCCCGAACCCGCCGAGGCTCGTCGTCGTAGATCCGCGCCCCACGCCCGTCACCAGAGCGGCGACCGTCCACCTCGCCGTAAAGAGCGGTACCAACGTCGCGCTCCTAAACGCCTTCCTGCACGAGATCATCGAGAACGGTCTCTTCAACGAGGAGTACGTCAGGGCGCACACGATCGGTTTCGACGAACTAAAGCAGACCGTCGCAGAATGCACCCCCGAATGGGCGGCGGAGGTTTGCGGCGTGGAGGCGGACGATATCAGGGTCGCCGCGCGCATCCTCGGCGAGTCAGAGAGGCTCTTGAGCACCGCGCTCCAGGGCGTCTACCAGTCCCACCAGGCGACGGCGGCGGCCTGCCAGATCAACAACCTGCACCTGCTGCGCGGCATGCTCGGCCGCCCCGGCTGCGGCGTGTTGCAGTTCAACGGCCAGCCCACGGCGCAGAATACCCGCGAGACGGGTGCCGACGGCGACCTTCCGGGCTTCAGGAACTGGGACAACAAAGAGCACGTCCAGGAACTCGCCGACCTGTGGAAAGTGGACCGGATCAAGATCCCGCACTGGGCGCCGCCGACCCACGCCATGCAGATCTGGCGCTACGCCGAGCAAGGCTCCATAGAGTTCCTCTGGATCTCCGGCACTAACCCCGCCGTTTCCCTCCCGGAACTGCACCGCATCAGGGATATCCTGAAGCAGGAGAACCTCTTCGTCGTGGTCCAGGACATCTTCCTGACGGAGACGGCCAGGCTCGCCGACGTGGTCTTGCCGGCCGCGACCTGGGGGGAGAAGACGGGGACCTACACGAACACCGACCGCACGGTCCACCTCTCGGAGGCTGCCGTGAGCCCACCCGGCGAGGCGAAGCACGACCTCGACATCTTCCTCGAGTACGCCGAGAGGATGGACTTGAAAGACAACGACGGCGAGCCGCTCATAAAGTGGAGGCACCCCGAGGAGGCGTTCGAGGCGTGGAAGGAGTGTACGCGTGGCCGCCCCTGCGACTACACGGGCATCACCTACGAGAAGCTGCGCGGCGGTTCCGGCGTCCAGTGGCCCTGCAACGACGAGCACCCGGATGGCACCGAGCGCCTCTACGCCGACGGTGACTTCAACACCAGGACCGAAGACTGTGAGACCTACGGGCACGACCTGCTCACGGGCGCTGTGAACACGGAGAACGACCACAGGGCGATGAAACCGGCCGGCCGGGCCTTCCTCAAAGCCGCCGCGTACACGCCGCCGCACGAGGAGCCTGGCGAAGAGTATCCCTTCCGCCTCAACACGGGGCGTACGATCTACCACTTCCACACCCGCACCAAGACCGCGAGGGCACCGCAGCTCCAGAACGCAGCCCCGGACGTGTGGGTGGAGATCCACCCCTCCGACGCCGAAGCGCTGGGCGTGGAAGAGGGCGACGTTGTCAGGGTCGAGTCCCCGCGCGGGCGACTGGAGGCGAAGGCGCGCATCTGCTGGATCCGGGAGGGCGTGGTCTTCGCGCCGTTCCACTACGGGTACTTCGACGAGCCGGGCAAGGATTCGCCGGATGACCACCCCAGGGCTGCCAACGAGCTGACCATAACCGAGTGGGACCCCGTCTCGAAGCAACCGCTCTTCAAGGCGGGTGCTGTAAAAGTAACGAAATTAACAAATGTGAACGGTGGGCCCGCTCCGGCCCCGACGACGACCGCGTCTGCGCCCGTCACGGACGTATATGTTCCTGAGACCGTGGGGGGCAAGGACGCGGAAGTGGTCGAGAGCGTGGGAGGAGAGTAAGACGATGCACCTTGCGAACTATCTCGGATATCTGCACAAGGCGGAGCTCCACCTCGCTAAGGCTTTTCGCGAGGTGGGCGAGGGCCACGCCGCGGAGGCCGATATCTACCACGCTTGCAACACCCTGGCACAGCAGTGCAAGGCGCACGCCGGGAAGCTCGGGCCGTTCGTAGAGCGCTACGGTGAAGAGGCACCGGCGGAGCCGGACCGGCTCTACCACGAGCTCTTCGGCGGGACCAGGTCGGGCGGGCTCGGGCTGTTGCGTGACCTGCAGGATCTCTACCTCATGGCCAACGCCTGCGACATAAGCTGGACCATGATCGGCCAGGCCGGCCAGGGCGTCCGAGACGAGGACCTTCTGGAGGTCGTGGACTCCTGCGAGGGGCAGACCGCGACGCAAATAAAGTGGCTCAAGACGAGAATGAAGCAGGCCGCTCCGCAGGCGCTCCTCGTGGCGTCGTGACGCCTGCAAGAGAACGGTACGGCCTTCACGAGCGGCTCGTCGAAAGGCTTTGCGAGCGGGGGGAGAGGCTCTCTACACGTTCGCCACCTGTCTGCCCGCGCTTGGAGTGAGTGGGCTCGCAGCCTGCGCGATCCGGCAGCCGCTCCTGTTCCCGTCTTTGGAGCCGACGGCGCTCCTCTTCTTCGAGCGACCGGTGGCCGAGACTTCCAGCCCGCGCAACACCCTGATGGGGCACGCGGTGGCGTCCGGCGCCGCGTGCCTTCTCCCTCGCCGTCTTCGGCTTGCTAGGCGACCCGAGCGTCCTGGTCGAGAACGTCACGTTGGCCCGAGTCTGGGCGGGCGCCTTGTCCGTGGCGCTCACGGGAGGTCTCCTGCTGCTGTCGAGGGCATCCCACGTGCCGAGCAGCCCCGCGGCCGGCGTGATGTTAGTGTTGGGGGACGCCGGCCTTTCTCCGTGACGCCCGGCGGTTGCCCGATGGTTTGAGTACTAGGAGACGGACCCGCGATGGAAGAATATCTAGTTACGGCGGTCGGCTACCTGCGGCTAGTCGTCGAGGCGATAGGCGCCGCCGTGGTGGGTTTTGGCGTCCTGGCGACGACCTTCCGCTACGTCCTGACCCTGGTCGGGGTGAGGGACTACACCAACAACGAGATCCGGCTCTACCTCGGGCAGTATCTCGTCCTTGGGCTGGAGTTCCAGCTCGGTGCCGACATCCTCTCGACGGCCGTCGCCCCCACCCTCGACGACGTGATACTGCTCGGGGCGATAGCGACGATCCGCACCGTGCTCAACTACTTCCTCTCTAAAGAGCTGGAGCGTGAGCGTCGCGAGGTGGCGTCGAGGCCAGAGCACGACGCCGCCACCGGCTAGGATGGCTGGGTTGGAGGCCTACCAGGCCGCCGTCGATCTCCTGCGGATCTTCGCGCTCGCGGTCGGGAGCCTCGTCATCTCCACCGGCGTCGCGCGCGCAGCCCTCGTCGCCCGGGGTCCGGGAGGTCGGGGCAGGGCGGCACGAAGGATGCTGGATCACGCGGCCCTCGGCCTCGACTTCTTCGTCGCCGCCACGCTTCTGAACCTCGCCATCAACGGCACCTGGACGGCGATGGCGGCGACGGCCCTTACCATCGCCGTGCGCAAGCTGCTGACGTTCTCCCTGGGCCTGGTGGGGCGGGGCGGGTTCTGAACGTCTACGGGATCAAGAACGGCAACACGTAGGCCTGGATCGTGACCCAGATCGCCATTACCACCGTAAGGCCGATGCACCACTTCAGGACCATGCGCAACAGGTCGCCCTCCCTGCCTTGCAGGCCCGTGGCGCTCGTGCCCACGGCGAGGTTCTGCGGGCTGATCATCTTGCCCAGAACGCCGCCCGAGGAGTTGGCGCCGACCGTGAGGTTCGGGCCGACCCCGATCTGCTGGGCCGTGACCTTCTGCAGGTTGGCGAACAGCGCGTTCGAAGAGGTGTCCGATCCC
>DATDKB010000134.1:0-3412 GCA_036520255.1 Rubrobacter sp.
CGCCCGCGACAGGACGGCGTCGATCATCTCAGGTTTCAGGACGCCGGTGAAGGTGTTCTGTTGCGAAGGGTGATAGCAACCAAGAAGGACGAGCGGGCCGACCTTGTGTTCGGCGCCGTGGGCGAACCTGGGCTTCGGCCTAACTTCCAGCAGGCGCAGGGCGGCGTCCCAGGCGAAGGCGCCCAGGCAGACGAGGACCTTCGCGTCGAGCAGCTCCAGCTCGCGGGCGGCGTAAGGTAGGCAGGCGTCGCGCTCTGCGGGGGTCGGCCTGTTCTGGGGCGGGGCGCAGCGGACGGCGGCCGAGATCCAGAGCCCAGAGAGCCGCATGCCGTCGCCCTTTCTCCGCGAAACGGGGCTGCTGGCGAACCCGGTGCGGTAGAGCGCCGCAAAGAGAAAATCGCCTGACCTGTCGCCGGTGAAGTAGCGCCCCGTTCTGTTCGCCCCGTGGGCAGCGGGCGCCAATCCAAAGACGACGACATCCGCTTCGGGGTCGCCGAAGCCCGGAACGGGACGCCCCCAGTAGACCTCATCTTTGAAGGAGGCGCGCTTCTCCCTCGCCACTTCTTCGCGCCAGGCGACGAGGCGAGGACAAAGCCGGCAGGACACAACCTCCCGCTCCAGCGTCGCCAGTTCCTCGCTCCTTAGCACGCTCCGGCTTCGCCTCCGCTTGTCAGCACCTCATGCGCCAAAGCGGTTGAGCTTCAAAGCGTGGCCCATGAGGAAGCCCATGATCTCCTCTGCCTGGAACACGCCTAGCGAGCCGCCCGCGCACTGACGTTCGCCGAAGCTGTCGGCGGTTGGGAGGGTGTATGGTGAGGCGAGCAGGAACGGTACTCCGTGCCAGGAGTGGCTCTTCATCTTGGCCGGGGTGGCGTGGTCTCCCGTGATGGCGAGGGCGTCGGGGTTTAGGTCGAGCACGCCTGGTATTTGGGCGTCTACCTCTTCGATGACGGAGGCTTTCCTGTCAAAGTCCCCGTCTTCGCCCGCGGCGTCGGTCGGTTTTATGTGAATGAAGAAGAAATCGTGATCGTCCCAGTTCGCCTTCAGGGTTTCGAACTCGCCAGCGATGCCTTCGCCCTCCTTGAGGAGTTGCATGCCTGCGAGGCGGGCGAGGCCTTTGTACATCGGGTAGCTCGCGATGGCGGCGGCGTCCAGGTCGTAGGTCTCGTCGAAGGAGGGGAGGGCCGGGTGCATCCCGAAGCCGCGAACCAGGACTGTGTTCGCGGGGTGCTGGTCGGCCAGTATCTGGTTCGCCTGCTCGACGAAGGAGTTGGCGATCTCCGCGCTCTTCCTAGCCCCCTGTGACCCGTCCGTCGTCTCGACGGTGAGTGGTTCGAGGCCGGTGCGCTGGGGGTCCGAGTCGGCCAGGGCGTCTGAGAGACCCTGGCCCCTGAAGACGGCGACGGCCCTGTACTCCTTCTCGTGCATCACGAACACTTCGACGCCGTCGATGTTCAGGTTCGCGTCCAGGAGATCTACGAGCTCCTCGCCCTTTTCCGAGGGTATGCGGCCGGCCCTTCGGTCCGAGATTTTGCCGGATTCGTCCTTGGTCGCGAAGTTTACGCGGGCTGCCAGGTCGCTCCCCTGTAGGTCGAAGCCGACGCCGAGGGCACTGAGGACGCCGCGGCCGACCTGGAAGCGGAGCGGGTCGTAACCGAAGAGGCCGAGGTGTCCGGGACCGCTACCCGGGCTCACACCCGCCGCAACAGGGCGCGACAGCCCGAGGTCGGAGCGCGCGGCGAGGGCGTCGAGGTTCGAGGTCTCGGCGGCCTCCAACTCGGTAGGGCCGGACGGGTCCATCGGAAGTCCTCCCAGGCCGTCCAGGATGAGCAGGACGATCTTCGTATCCGTCTTGACGGATAGCTCGTGCATGAGGTTGAGATCCAAGATGGGGTCCTTTCTTTTCGGAGGCGCGCCGGAAGTCTAACAAAGAGGGTCTGTATAATCTCCGGCTGGAGCGACCGCGCGAAGGGACGTAGATGAAGATAGTGACCATTGACCTCGATTTCATGGACAGGGAGCAGGTCATAGCCTCGTTCCTTCTGCTGGCCGAGGACGGAACTTCCGCCACCCTCGTCGAGACAGGCCCGACTACCTGCCTCGACCGGCTCACAGCCGGCTTGAAGGAGCACGGCGTCTCCCACGAAGACGTGCAACAGGTCTTCCTGACACACATACACCTGGACCACGCAGGCGCCTCGGGGCATCTCTCTGAGCTGCTACCGAACGCGACCTTCTATGTGCACGAGGTCGGATACCCGCACCTCGTTGACCCCTCCAAGCTCGTAAAGAGCGCGGCCCGCATCTACGGCGAGAGCATGGACGAGCTCTGGGGCGAGGCGCGTCCCGTGCCGGAGGACCGGATCGTGATGCTGAAAGAAGGCGACGAGACGGAGGCCGCAGGAGGCGTCCTGGTCCCCCACGATACGCCGGGCCACGCCTACCACCACCTCGCATACCTGGAGCCCGATTCTGGAGTGCTCTTCACCGGCGACGTTGCGGGCATCCGGCTGCCAGGTCAGTCCTACATCCGTCCGCCGACGCCTCCCCCGGAGATCGACGTCGAGGTCTGGGCAAGGAGCATCAACCACATAAGAAAGATAAACCCTGCCAGCCTGTGGCCCACCCACTTCGGGAGCTACGAGGACGTGGGGCGGCATCTCAGCGAGCTCGAGCAGCGCCTCCAGGATTGGTTGCTGTTCATCGAGGGGCAGATGGACGACGGTGCCGACCGGGAGGAGATCTCCGAAGAGCTAAAGGTTAAGGGAGACGCCGAAATGCTCGCCGAGGGCGCGGACCCCGCGCAGTCCGAGCGCTACGACATGGCCGGCAGTTATCCTATGCTCACCGACGGTCTCATGAGGTACGCGACCCGGCGGCGCGAGAAACGCTGACGTAGCGCCTTTCCGCTACAGTCGGGCCGCGATCGTGACGAAAACAGAGATCTGGCGACCCGGAGGCGGAGGGAGTTGACCAGAGCAGCTATCGTGATCCTGGTTGTCGTGCTCTTCCTCGGCGGACTGTTGTTCTTGTTGCGTCCCGAGACCCCGTCAGGCACGCCGCGGGAACGGACATTCGACGTCTCCATCAGAGATGGTGAGATGAAACCGGCCGAGATCTCCGCCGACAGAGGCGACAAGGTGACGCTCCGCATCGACTCCGACGAGCCAATGGAACTCCACATGCACGGCTACGGCGTGAAGCAGGAGGTCGAGCCCGGCCAGAGAGCCAAGCTTCGCTTCAAGGCAGACCTCACGGGACGCTTCGAGATAGAAGATCACGAGACCGAGGAGGGGCTCGGGGTGCTCCAGGTGCGCCCCAGGTAGGGAGGTGACGATGCGACGCGTGTTGACCGCAGCGCTCGCGTTCTGCCCTTTGGTGGTATATACCAGTCCGGCGCTGGCCCATGGCT
>DATDKB010000135.1:0-2856 GCA_036520255.1 Rubrobacter sp.
TGACCCTCGCGCCGAGGTCGGCGAGCTGGCGCGTGGCGAACGGGGCGGCGACCGCCTGCTCGAGGGAGACGACCATGATGCCTTCTAGCGGCAACATTCTCAGAAGGACCTCGGCAGGCCCAGGACGTGCTCGGCGACGTAAGAGAGGATGAGGTTCGTCGAGATGGGGGCGACCTGGAAGAGGCGCGTCTCGCGGAACTTGCGCTCTACGTCGTACTCGGCGTCGTAGCCGTAGCCGCCGAAGGTCTGCATCGCCACGTTCGCGGCCTCCCAGGCTGCCTCCGCGGCTAGCAGCAGCGCCATGTTCGCTTCGGCCCCGCTGGGCTCGCCCCGGTCGTACATCTCCGCCGCCCGGAAGCGCATCAGGTCCGCGGCCTCCACGCGCACGTGCGCCTTCGCTATGGGGAACTGGATGCCCTGGTTCTGCCCTATCGGGCGACCGAAGACCTCGCGTTCTTTGGCCCGCCGCGTCGCCCTATCTATAAACCAACGCCCGTTGCCGATGCACTCGGCGGCGATGAGGACGCGCTCGGCGTTCATTCCGTCCAGGATGTAGCGAAAGCCCTTGCCTTCCTCCCCGATCAGGGCGCTCGCCGGTATCTCCAGATCCTCGAAGACGAGCTCGTTGGTCTCGTTGTTGATCATCACCCGCCGCGGGTTGACCGTGAGCCCGTTGCCAGTAGCCTCGGCCAGATCGAAGAGAAAGACTGAGAGCCCCTCGGATTTGCGCTTCACCTGATCCCTCGGCGTGGTTCTAGCAAGCAGGATCATGTAGTCGGAGTGCTGGACGCGGGAGATGTAGATCTTGCGGCCATTGACGACGTAACGGTCGCCTTCGGGGCTTCGCCTGGCCGTCGTCCTCAAGGAGGTCGTGTCAGTCCCCGCCTCGGGCTCGGTCACGCCAAAGGCCTGAAGACGGATGGCGCCGCTGGCGATCTTCGGGAGGTACTCCCTCTTCTGCTCCTCGGAGCCGTGCCTGAGCAGGGTCCCCATCGTGTACACCTGCGCATGGGCCGGCTGCGCGTTCCCGCCGGAGCGGTTGATCTCCTCCAGGATGACGGACGTGCCGGCGAGCCCCAAACCCATGCCCCCGTACTCCTCGGGGATGAGCGCCCCGAGGTGGCCGCTCTCGGTCATCGCCCGAACAAACTCCTCCGGGTACTCGCGCTTCGCGTCGAGCTCGCGCCAGTAGCCCTCCGAGAACCTCTCGCAGACTTTCCTCGCGCTCTCCCTGATCCCCTCGCGCGCCGTAACCGTATCCACCTCGTCCTCCTCGCTCTAACGTACTGCGCTATTCGTCGGAGCCGGACCCGCCCTGGAAGACCTCGACGCTCGGCTCTATGCCCTCGGCCCCCGTAACCTCGCGCCACGCCTCGAAGCCGGCCTGGAAGGTGATGATCCCGGCCTCGGGGATAGCTATCTCCATCGCCTCGAGGATCTCTTCCTCGCTTAGACCGAGATCCAAGGCGACCCTGATGTGGCTCGCGATGTGGCCCTTGCTCGCCCGCATCACCGTCAGGCTGACGATGAAAATCAACTCCTTCGTCTTGCGATCCAACCTCCTCTCCTTGAGGTAGGCAGCCTCGACGAGGTTGTTGGTGGCCTGCAAGGCGTCGAAGTCGTGCTCGGCCATGACCTTGTGAAAGTCCAGAACGTACCCCCGCTCGCGGGCCATGCCGTCCACGTAAGCCTGCTTCTCTTCCCGGGTAGCCACTGTCGCCCTCTCCTCTACTCGCTCTTCCCCCCGTCCCCGGTAAGTTCCTCCAGGAACGCGTAGATCGCCGTGTGTCCCTCGCCGCCGAAGCCTTGTGCCACCGCCGCCCGCCACACTTGCCCGACAACGGAACCCATGATGGTCGGGAACCCGAGCTCCGAGGCGGTGTCCAGCGCGATCCCGACATCCTTGTTCATTAAGCTTATGGCGAACCCGTCGTCGAAGGCGCGGTTGAGGACGTAGCGGGGGAACTTGACCTCCGTCGAGGCGCTGCGTCCGCTACTGGCGTTGATGACCTCGACGAGCTTCTTCGGGTCGAGCCCGGCCCGCTCCCCCAGCAACAGCGCCTCGGCCGCGCTGGCCAGCGTGGTCGCCGACAGCAGGTTGTTCAAGGCCTTCGCCATATGCCCGCTACCGCTCCCCCCGACGTAGAAGATATTGGCGCTGAATGCCTCCAGCACCGCCCGGCATCCCTCTAAGAGCCCCGGCTCCCCGCCGACCATCACCGCCAGGTCCCCCACCTCGGCCCGCAGCAAGCCCCCGCTGACCGGGGCGTCGAGCATCCCTATGCCCCTCTGCGCGAGCCTGCGCGCGATCTCCCGCGTGGACGAGGGCCGCGAGCTCGACGTGTCCACCACAACGTCCCCTTCGGAGAGCCCCTCCAGCAGCCCGTCCTCCCCTAGGACGACCTCCTCTACCACATCCGAATTCGGTAGCGAGAGCACGCAGACCTCCGCCCTCCGTGCCACTTCCGCGAGCGACCCCGCGACCCCAATCCCCGTGCCCGCGAGCCCATCCCGCGCCTCCGGGCTCGTGTCGTAGGCCACGACCGAAAAGCCGCCCTTCGCTACGTTCAGGCACATAGGCCGCCCGATGCTCCCAACCCCGACGAACCCCACCGTCGGGAGCGGCACGATACCAGCTCCCGCGCCAGTCATCGTCAAACCTTTACCCCTTCCCCAGGGCCCGCCCCTGTAACAGAACAGACGCTTCTAGAACACATCGGTCATAGTATCATTATGTACGTACAAATGTTGAGTGTCAACGCCCATAGTTTTTGGGTGTGATCGGTTATGCGTTGAGGTGGCTAGAGGCGGCGGCGCAGCTCGATACGGTAGGAGTACCGCTCGGGGTGATAGTGG
>DATDKB010000136.1:0-7220 GCA_036520255.1 Rubrobacter sp.
AAGCCGACGGCAGCGGCGAGTAGGAGGAACAGCAGCCTGCCGCCCCTTCCGCCGCGCGTGCGGACCTTCTCGCCCCTTATCCGCTTGCTGCCCTGGCTGGCGGCGCCGGCAGCGGCCTCGACCTGGCTGCGGAGCTTATCGTCGTTCCAGAGGCTGGTGATGATCTCTGCGGGATCCTCGTCGGAGAGCTCGTCCGTTATGGAGCGGGCCGACTCTATAAAGGTGCGGATGTTGTCCCTGAGGTCGTCGTCGTAGAGCAGCCGCTCGAGCACCGGCCTGGCCCCGGCAAAGGCCGCGCTGAGCGCCGCCATCGGGACCAGAGAGTTGGACTCGGCCTGCTCTTTTAGCTTCTCCGCACGGCTCTTTCTTCCAAACAAGCTAAACCTCCCTGTCTTGATCTCTTCGTAGCCCATACATCATACCCGTTTCACCGTTCCTCTACCCTGCGGTATCGAGAGGCTCTACCCTTACCCATAAAGCCTCCCCGTCTACCGTGACGTTCTCGAAGCCGCTCTCGGGGGCAACCGCGTCGAGGTCGAGCTCCTTCGCCAGAACTTCGGCCTTGAAGTACTCTCCCCAGCGGTCCTCCAGAAGAGACGAGACCCTCGGGTTCCCGGAGAGGCCGACCCTGATGCTCTCCTCTATCTCGAAGCCCTTCTCGCGCCTAAGGTTCTGCACCCTGTGCACGAGCTCACGCACAAGGCCCTCGTCTACCAAATCCTGGTCGAGATCCGTGCGAAGGGCGACGGCGAGGCCGACCTCGCGCTCCAGGGCGTAGCCCTCTCGTTGTTTAGGCTCTACGAGCAACTCTTCGGGAGGGAGTGAGATCCCCTCCCCTTCCACATCGACTGCCACGCTCTCGCCGGCGGCGGCGCGGACGCCGACCTCGGCGGGTGCCGCGGCTAGGGCAGCCCTGATGCCGGGAACGAGCCTGCCGTACTTCGGACCGACGATGCCCAGGTCCGGCTTGAGGTCGTAGACGAACACGTCCTCGGCTTCACCGAAAGCGAGCTCCTTGACGTTGAGCTCGTCTAGCACGATCTCCTTGAGGCTCTCGACGTCTTCCCTGATCGACGCCCCGTCAGACCCTTCGTCTACCACGATGACCTCTCGCAGGGGCTGGCGGGTCTTTATGGCGGCGGCGTTGCGCGCTGCCCTCCCGAGCCCGACCACGCGCCTGGCCGCGGACATCCTCCCGGAGAGGCCGAGGTCGATCAGCTCCTCTTCGTACGCCGGCCAGTCGGCGAGGTGGACGCTCTCCGGCTCCTCGCCGTCCGCCACCAGGTTCTGGTAGAGGGACTCTGCGACAAACGGGGTGAAGGGCGCGGTGAGCTTGGCGACGGTAACGAGGCACTCGTACAGGGTCGAATGGGCTGCCTTCTTGTCCCTGTCGTCCTCTCCTTTCCAGAAGCGCCTGCGGCTGCGCCTGACGTACCAGTTGGAGAGCTCGTCCACGAACTCACCTATGGCCCTCCCCGCCGCCGTCACGTCGTAGGCGTCGAGCCTCTCCGTCACGGTTCGCACGGTCAGTTGCAGCTCGCTCAGGGCCCACCGGTCCATCAGGCTCCGGTCTTCCGGCTCGACATAATCTTCCCTCGGGTCGAAGCTGTCTATGCGGGCGTAGGTCACAAAAAACGAGTAGGTATTCCAGAGCGTGAGCAGGTACTTGCGGACGGCTTCTGAGACCTGATCCACCGAAAACCGTCGCGCGTTGCCAGGGCTGGTCGACGTGTAGAGCGCCCAGCGCAAGGCGTCCGCGCCCTGCTTCTCGAAGATGTCCCAAGGGTCCACGACGTTGCCGAGCGACTTGCTCATCTTCTTGCCCTCGGCGTCGAGGATGTGCCCGAGGACCAGGCAGTTCTTGTACGAACCCTCGCCGAAAAGCATCGTCGAGACGGCGAGCAGCGAGTAGAACCAGCCCCGCGTCTGGTCCACGCCCTCGCAGATAAAGTCAGCGGGAAACTGCCTCCTGAAACGCTCCTCGCCCAATTCGCCGTGCGGAAAGCCCCACTGGGCGAAGGGCATGCTCCCCGAGTCGAACCACGCGTCGAGGACCTCGGGGACCCGGGTCGCCTCCTCCCCGGTCTCGGGGTGCCTCACCCGCACCCTGTCTATGTAAGGTCTGTGCAGGTCGTCAGGGACGGGGTCTATGGCGAGCTCTTCCAACTCTTCCTTGCTGCCGATCACGACCACAGCGCCAGACTTGGTGCGCCAGATCGGCAGGGGCGTTCCCCAGTAGCGCTCTCGGCTCAGGGCCCAGTCTATGTTGTTCCTGAGCCAGTCGCCGAAGCGGCCCCACTTTATGTGCTCGGGGACCCAGTTGATGCCCTCGTTCTCCGAGAGGAGATCGCCGAGCATCGCGGTTGTCCGCCCGTACCAGGCCTTCTTGGCGTAGTAGAGCAAAGGAGTACCGCACCGCCAGCAGTGCGGGTAGGCGTGCTCCAACTCCTCCGCCCTGAACATGAGCCCGCCTTTTTCCAGTTCCTCTATCAGGCCCGCGTCCGCATCCTTGACGAACTTGCCGGCGAAAGGTCCCACCCTTTCGTCGAACGTGCCGTCCGGCTTCACGGGGTGGATCGTGGGCAGGCCGTACACGCGACCGAGGCGGGCGTCGTCTTCGCCGTATGCCGGCGCGGTGTGCACCAGGCCGGTGCCGTCGGTGGTGGTCACGTAGTCGTCTACTACGACGGTCCAGAGGTTTTCGGTTCTCCCGACGGGAACGTAATCGAACGGACGATGGTAGCGGAGACCCTCCAGGGCTGCGCCCTTGCGCGTTTCGAGCACCTCGTAGTCGGTTTCTCCGAGCACGTTCTCGAGCAGGTCCTCTGCCAGGATGAGACGTTCCTCGCCGACCCTGACGGTGGCGTAATCCACCCCCGGGTTCGCGGCGACGGCGGCGTTGGAGACGAGGGTCCACGGTGTAGTCGTCCAGACGAGGAGGCTCGTATTCTCATAGTCTCGCAGGGGAAGCCTCACGTAGACGCTCGGGTCGACCAAGGGGTCGGGGTACTGCTGGTAGCCGAGGGCGACCTCCGCCGAAGAGAGGGAGGTCTGATCCCGCGGGCAGTGGGGGCTGACCTTGAAGCCCTCGTAGAGAAGGTCTTTGTCGTGCAGGGTCTTGAGGGCCCACCAGACGCTCTCTATGTACGAGTTGTCGAGCGTGCGGTAGGGGTCTTCCATGTCCACCCAGAAGCCGAGCCGCCCGCTCATCCTCTGCCAGTCGTCCACGTAGCGGAACACAGACTCGCGGCACAACCTGTTGAACTCCTCGACGCCGTAGCGCTCGATGTCCGACTTGCCCTCGAGGCCGAGTTCTTTCTCCACCCCTATCTCGACCGGCAGGCCGTGGCAGTCCCAGCCGCCCTTGCGCTCGACGCGAAAGCCCCGCATGGTTTTGTAGCGCGGTATGAGGTCCTTGAAAGCGCGCGAGAGGGCGTGGTGAAAACCAGGCTTCCCGTTGGCCGTCGGCGGACCCTCGTAGAACACGAAGGGCTTATCCTCGGGCCTGCGCTGGACGGACTTCTCGAAGGCACCCGTCCTCTGCCAAAGGTCCAGAATTTCTTCTTCCAGCCTCGGGAAATCTACCTGCGGGCTGACTTTGTCGAACTTCATACCTCGGACCTCCTCGTACAAATGCTCCCGCCCCTCGGGCGGAGCGCCGCTCCACACCGTAGGGACGGGAGCCTCGACTAGGCCCTCGCGGTACCACCCTACTTGCCCGGAACCTCGCGGCCCGGTCCACTCTCTGCGTCGCGGTCTCCCGGAACGCTCGCGCTGTAACGGGCTCACCCGGCCGGTCCTACTAACCGTCTAGGCAGTCTCTGCCTTCCGCTTTCGGCCGGCGGCTCGGGGAGGATGTTCGGGCATTATCCCGCGCCGGGCTTCCACCGTCCCCGGCTCGCTCTGGCGGGTTTCTCGGGCCTTACTCGTTCCCTTCATCGCCTGTAAAGAGCGTTGTAGCGCCAGGAAGCGGTCATGTCAAGTCGGGCTGATCCAGGCCAGAGTACAATTCGTAATGTACTTGTAAGGACTTCCGGGGTCTGGTCGGTGATCCCAGGTATAGACTGAAGAAGTACACGTTTCGAAGCGAGATATTGGAGAGTATGAGCATGGGCAAGAAAACGAACAGCAGGACGAGGGCGGGGATCGCCGGTGTGGTGGGAGCCGTGGTCGCGTTCGGGATCACGGAACTCGTGCACGGTCTCTATACCCCGGTGCCTTCGATCCTCGTGTCGCTCGCCCAGCGGATAGTGGAGCTGACGCCGGGCACCGTGGTCACGCAGGGCATCGAGCTCCTCGGCACGGCGGATATACCGACCCTGATCGCATCCGTGCTCATCGGCACCGTAGTATTCGCGGCCCTCCTCGGCAACCTCGCCGTTAAGCGCCCGCCCCTGGCCCTCCTTGGCGACGCCATCCTGGCCGCCATCGCCATCGTCGCGGCCCTTGCCGACCCATTCGTGGAAGCATTCCCGACCGTTATTACCGTCGTCGTCGCCCTCCTCGCCGGCTCGGCCGTCACCGAACTTCTGTTGCGCGCGGCGGGCCTCCGCCCCGTGGCGAAACCGATAGTGGAGCCCGCCCCGGCGGGCGCGCCTGGCAGCGCGGCCTCGCCCGCGGTGAGATCGAGGGAAGCCGGTTCCGACGAGGGAATAGCCGTCGGACGCGGCGGCTTCCTCCTGCTGGGTGGCGGTGCCGCCATAGCAGGCCTCGCCGCAGCCGGTGTCGGACGCCTGCTGGCCGGCGGGACCGCCCAGACAGCGGCCAAGCCCAAAAAGCTGAACCTGGCGGGGACGCCGCAAAATAAGGCGGCCGGCAAGGGCAAAGAGGCGAACAAGGACGCCGGGAAAGACGTCACCCACGAGACGTTACCCAAACCCCCGGCTGACGCCTCCATCGACGTGCCCGGGATGCCGGACTTGATCACACCGGCGAGCAGCTTCTACCTTATCGACACCGCGCTCACCTCGCCGAGGATAGACGCGAACACCTGGAAGCTCTCGGTCAAGGGCGCGGTCGATAACCCCGTCGAGTTCTCCTACAAGGACCTCCTCGGCATGCCCACCCGCGAGGCCGACATAACGCTCTCGTGCGTCTCGAACACCGTCGGCGGCGGGCTCGTCTCCAACGGCCGCTGGACCGGGGTGCTCCTCTCCGACGTCCTCGCGGAGGCCGGCGTAAGCCGGGACAAGATCTCGAACGCATCCAAACAGCTCGTCGGCCGCAGCGTAGACGGGTTTACGACGGGCTTCAGGACGGACATCGCGTTGGACGGCCGCAACGCGCTCGTCGCCTTCGGCCTGAACGGCAGCGAACTCCCCACAAAGCACGGCTATCCCGTACGCCTCGTCATTCCCGGCCTCTACGGCTACGTTTCGGCCACCAAGTGGCTTACCGAGCTAGAGCTCACCAACTGGAACTTCGACGCGTACTGGATCCAACGCACCTGGTCGAAGGAAGGCCCGGTGAAAACGCAGTCCCGCATCGATACCGTGAAGGCCGGCGACAACCTCCCTACGGGCAAGAACCCGATAGGCGGCATCGCCTGGGCCCCGCACCGGGGCATCGAGAACGTCGAGGTCTCCACCAACGGCGGCGAGACCTGGAACACCGCCCGCCTCGCAAAGCAACTCGCCGAAGATACCTGGCGCCAATACATCTACGACTGGGACGCAACCCCGGGCGACTATACCCTCCAGGTGCGCGCCACAGACGGCAACGGCGAGACCCAGACCTCCTCGGAAGCCCCGCCACACCCCTCCGGCGCCACCGGCTACCACACGGTGGACGTGACGGTGGGTTAGAGCGGCTCGATCGTGAGGGCGTTTCGTGGGTGGTGAAGTAGGCGTCCCCTATCTTGTACAGGCTCACCGGCGCAAACGCCCCGCCCTGGAGCAGCGTCCGGTTTATCCACTGCCAACGCGCCCGGAGATGCCCTTTCTTGGGCAAGAACGCTTCGTCGAAGTCTCCGCGGCGGCCGACGCTGCCCACGACCTTCGAGACGGGAACGCTCTGCATCCCGAGATGGGCCTGTCCCACCGCCCCGAGCTCTCCCCTGACCTGCTCGAAGGAGAGCAGTTCGTTGGAGCCCGGGTCCCTCCTCAGGAAAGCTCCCACGCGGCGTAGGAAGGCCTTCCTGCGGGCGCCTGCGAAATCCCTGCCGGCCCGCTCGTGAGGATTCGAGCATGGACTCGAGAGCCCGGTCGCGTGCCATTCCAGTTCTTCGAGCAAGCTACTTCTCCTTGCTCTCTCCGAGGACGGCGAAGACCTCCTCTATTAGGGCCCGGCGCTTATCCGACGGCAGGTCCCTGGGGTGGATGGTCTGCTTCTCGCCCCGGAGCCCGCGGCGCTCGGCCTCTTCCGAGAGATGGCGGTCGATGACCCGCACGACCGCGTCGACCTTCTCGCGGGGCAGCCGGCCGCCGCCGAACAACTTGTTCCACACCGCGATCACCCCCTCACGGGCGTTGCTGTTCGCACGGTTACGCCGGCCCGGCGGCCGACGACGCCGCACCCGGTCGCCGGCGACCGGAACCGTCGCGGGTTCAACAATGACCCCACGAAGGCCTCCCGCTCCATGCTCAACAGCCCGTTAAAGCCTTCGATGAGCGGACCGGGCAGCAGGATGGGGTCCAGCACGACCCGATCGACGTTCGCGCAGATGCCGCAAAGCACCGAGGTAAGTTCGCCGGCCGTCGTCTCCCTGACCCGCCAGCCGCCCGACGCCCCGAGCTCGAGGAACATCTTGGCCTCGTCCTCGAAGCTGAAGACCGGCAGCGCCTCCCGGCCGGGGGCGAGCATGGTCCTCAGTACCTCCATTCCGCCGGTTCGATGCCTTGCTATCAACCAGTACGGCCCCCAATTGGTCCTTCTCACCAGAAATCTTCTCCCTTCGCCGCGGAGGTCCGCGGCGCAAACGCGTGCCCTTCCCCTCTCCCCCGGCGGCTTCGGCCGCCCGACCACTCGCCCGACAGCGAGCGCAGGAAGTCCTCGCGGTCCACGCCCGCCGGCCCTTTCCCGGCGACCTCCGCGGCGAAGGGATCGACGACCCGCCCCACGCCAGCGCACGAACCGCGGAGCAGGGCGGCGAGGTCTGCCTCCGAGATCTCCACGACGCGCCAACCTTCTCCCGCCGTCTCGAGCCACAGGAACATGCCCGCCTCCTCTTCGAGGCCGAAGACCGGCAACGCCGTCCGACCGTCGGGGAGCCCGAGCACCAG
>DATDKB010000137.1:0-13659 GCA_036520255.1 Rubrobacter sp.
CTAACGCTTGACGACGACGCTTCCCCTCATGAAGGGATGTATCTCGCAGTGGTACGCCTTCTTCCCTACCGTCTTGAAGGTGTGCGAATACCTCTGTCCCGAACTCAAATGTCCGGAGTTGAACGAGCCTGCCTTGTTCGCCGTGACGGTGTGCGGGGCACTGTCTCTGTTGATCCACCTGACCCTCGTCCCCCGCTTGATGGTGATCTGGCCCGGCTTGAAGCGGAAGTTTTGGATCACGACCGTCCTCGTGGGATGTTGGCTCGACGCGGCCGTGGGCTGTTTGTGCGCCTTGGCCGCGGGATGTTTGTGCGCCCCGGTGGCGGAGACGACGAACGGCGTGCTCACCAGGAGCAGCGCCGCCACCGTCGTCAACAAGACGATGCGCCTCATAAGCGTAACCTCCTCCTACTTCTCACGTCCCACAGCGAGGATTCGTACATAACGGTAGTACGCGCGGGCAGGCAATGCAACCCTTAATGATCGATTTTGTTGCTATTTATACTATTGCGAGATGCCCGCTAGTTGCACGGTAGGTGTATTCGCCCGGGTCCGTGGAAGGCACCCCACAGCATCACTTAGGTCGTGGTCGTACCTGAGCTACCCTTCCGGTGGAACGAGGAAGGGAGCGGGGCATGGTCACGCAAGGCGGGTCGCCGGGACGTCCGGGCCCGACATTCTGAGGGGGACCAACGGAGCAGGCAAGCTCTTGGGCAAAGGCGTCAACGACGTCCTCTTCGGCCTAGGCGGCAGGGACGATCTGCTCGGCGGAGTGGGCAAGGACTGGGTCCTCGGGGGTAACGAGCGGCTTCTCCTAGAGGGCGACAAAACCTGGTGGGAGGTCCCGGAAACGATGGGATTGTAGACGGCGAGGGCTCCGCTTGACGGAGACGGGAAACAGGATACCATCCCGGAGGCATCCGGCTCAGGCAATCTCCACCCCGTAGGGCACCGGCGCGTTGACGCCGACGCTAGGCGCATCGACCGTAGCTTTCGCGCTCTCAGCGGCCGCTTCGTCATCGAAGATGCCGTAGACCGCCGTGCCGCTTCCGCTCATCGAAGCCCCTAAAGCGCCGGATGCTACGAGCACCTGTTCCAGCGCCGCCACGTCGGGCACGAGAGCTCTAGTTACCGATGCCAGGTCGTTGCCGACTGCCGCGGCGAGGGCCGGAAGGTTCTTCAATCGCAACGCCGAGATGACGGGATCGACGGAACGGGCGCTCTGCATCTTCGCCGCATCGTGGGCGCGGTAGACCTCGCCGGTGTCTGCGCTCCTCGCCGGCTTGGCGAGGACGAGACGGTGCGCCGGTGGTATGGGGAGCGGCGTCAGTACACCGCCGACGCCTTCGCCGAGGGCCGTTCCTCCGGAGATGCAGAATGGCACGTCGGCCCCGATTTTAGTCCCGACCTCGCGCAGATCATCCACCCGCAAACCGAGACCGAACAGTTCGTTCAACCCGACGAGGACAGCCGCCGCATCGGCGGAGCCGCCGCCGAGCCCGGCCCCGGCCGGAATATCCTTACGCAACTTCACCTTCGCCGGAAGCGCCTCGCCCGTCAGCCTCTCGAGTAGTTTCCAGGCTATGGAGGCTGTGTTCCGCTCGGGTGGCCCGATGTCTGCCTCCTCTGGCTCGATCGAGAGCTCGAAACCCCTGGCTATGCGTTCGATCCCGACTTCGTCCGAGAGCGAGATGCTCTGCATGACGGTACGGACCTCGTGGTAACCGTCCGCGCGTAGCCCGAGAACGTCGAGGGCGTAGTTGACCTTGGCGAAAGCCCTGAGTTGGATCTCCCGCCTCAAAACGCCCACGAAAGCGCCCGGTACAACGCCACGAAGTCCACCGGCGCAAGTTCTTCTGCCCTGACGTTCGGCCCGTACCCCAGGGAGTAAAGTACCCAGGGAGCCTCCCTGCGGGCCGGCTCGGGCAGGTTGTTGACGAGCCGTTTGCGGCGGCTCTTGAAAGCGCCGAGTACGAGGTGTTTGATCCCCTCGTAGCCGTCCGGCTTGTTCTTCCGATTCATCTCCACGACCGCCGAGTGTACCCTGGGAGGCGGGTCGAACACCGTCGGAGGTACTCTATGCATGATTCTCACGCCCGCCAGCAACTGCGCGAGCACGGCGTAGGCCGAGTAGTCTTTAGTCCCGCGCTCGGCCGTCATCCTGCGCGCCACCTCTAGTTGAACCATGAACCGCAACGTCCGCAAACTCCCGACCTTCTCGAGCAGGGCGAGCACGAGCGGCGAGGCGATGTTGTAAGGGAGGTTGGCGACGAGCCTGTTCGGTGCGGGGTCGAGAGCGGAGTAGTCAAAGCGGAGGGCATCCCCCTCATGGACGATGACGTTGCTCCGGTCTCCGAGGGTACGACGCAGGCCATGGAGCACATCGGGGTCTAGCTCGACGGCGTGAACCAGGCCAGCCCGGTCAGCGAGAAAGTTCGTCAGGAACCCGCGTCCTGGCCCGATCTCGAGTACGATATCAACTTTCGTTACGCCCGAAGCAACTAACCTGGCGGTGTTCGGGTCCTTGAGAAAGTGCTGTCCGAAGCGCTTTTTCGGCAGGCTCTGCTCGGACAACGAAACCTACACCTCGAGAGGCAGGCCGAAGAGGTTGCGGGCGTTGCGGGTGGTCAGGGTAGCGAGTTCCTCGTCCTCTACGCCCAGTCGCTCCGCGACGAAGCTGGCCGTGTGGACGACGTTTTTGGGCATGTTCTTGGTGCCGCGCAGGGGTTGGGGGATTAGGTAAGGGGCGTCGGTTTCAACCAGGATGCGCTCCTCGTCGAGCAGGCGGAGCACCCTGGCCGTCTCGCTGCCTTTGTAGGTGACGTTTCCCGCAAGGCCGATAAAGTAGCCGCGTTCCCTCGCCTCTCGGACCTCGCGGTCGCCGCCTTCGAAGCAGTGGAGGACGATTGGGACGCGGGCGCTCCCGAGGCACGCCATCGTGTCGGCGAAGGCGTTGCGGGAGTGGATCACCAACGGCAACCTCGTATCGTTGGCCAGGGAGATCACATCCTCGAACAGCGCCCGCTGCACCTCCCCCGACCACTCCGAGCGGTAGTAGTCGAGCCCGACCTCGCCGAGGGCAACGATCCCCGGCGACTCCGAGAGCTCTGCGAGCGCCTCGAGGTCGGCGGCCGTGTACGTGCCAGCATTGTGGGGATGAATCCCGGCCGTCGAGTAGACGTTGGGCAGCACAGCCGCGAGCTCGGCCCCCCTCTGGGAGCCCTCGACGTCGGTCCCGACGTTCACCACGGCCCCGACCCCGGCCTCGGCGGCGCTTTTCACCGCATCCTCCGGCGAGACCTCCAGCCGCAAAAGGTGCGTGTGCGAGTCCACGAGCATATCGCCCATCCCCTCTTCCCCGGAGCCGTCAGCGAAGGGCATTATACAGGGCACCAGAAATACAGACCCTACAATGTAAGCACGACCAGATCCACGAGCTCGTCGCCTTCATATTCGCAGTGATACTCCATCAGCTCGCGGCTGTTCAGCAGACCGGGCAGAAAGCGCGAAACTTTGCTGACGACGGCCTCGTTCTGTGGGTTGCAGACCCAACCCAGCGGTTTCCAGGCCAGCAGACCTTCTTCCGCTTCTTCCGTGCCTTCCCAGACAAACCAGTCGTCGGGTAACTCCGCGACGAAAGCGTACATGCCCGTGCTTGGTCGTGTAGGATCAACGCCTTTTTTCCAGGTCACGACGCCCGCGAAGCGGAGCGTCCCAAACCGACGCAGGTCGATCCCCGCTTCTTCCAGCACCTCGCGACGCACACACTCGAGCGGCGTCTCGCCCGACGCGATCTTGCCTCCCAACCCGTTCCACCTCTCGGAATTCAGCGGCCGACGTCTGTAGAGCATCAGAATGGAATCTTTGCATCGGCAGAAGCAGATCGTGTACGGAAACGTCATTTTGTTCCTGGTCCCTTGCCGTCGAGCCTCACCAACCGCTCGTAGATCTCACCACGCCGCAGTCCCGACTCCCTGGCCGCCCTCGCCGCCGCCCGCGAGGGGCTCTCTCCTTCTGCCATGTAGGACCGCGCCCGCCGGACCACGTCGTCCACGCTCTCCTCGACCTTCGTCGTACCGCCCCGGACCACAAGCACGACCTCACCTTTCACTCCTTTCGAGAAGTGGCTCGCGGCTTTCCCGGCTGTCCCCCGAAAAACCTCCTCGTGGAGTTTCGTGAGCTCCCTGCAAACGGCGACCGTAGTTTGGTCTGGAAGATTTCCCAGAGTCTTCACGAGCCGGTGCGGGGATTCGAAGAGCACGAAGGTGGATGGCTCGGTCGCCATGCGTTCCAGCAGCCGCGTGCGCTCTCGCCCTTTGCGCGGCGGAAAGCCGGCGAAGACGACCGTGTCGGCGGGAAGCCCCGAGGTGACGAGTGCTGTGGTAAGGGCGGAGGGCCCGGGGAGGGCTTCTACCCCGACGCTGGCCTCGATGCAGGCGCGCACGAGCCTGTAGCCGGGGTCGGAGACGAGCGGCGTGCCGGCGTCGGTGACGAGCGCTATGTGCTCGGTCTTCGCTCTTTCGGCGAGCTCAGGTGCCAGGCGCTCCTCGTTGTGTTCGTGGTAGGCGATCAGGTTTTGTTTTATCTCGTAGTGCGCGAGCAAGCGTCCCGTTCGTCTGGTGTCCTCGCAGGCGATCGCGTCGGCCTCCCGCAAGGCTCTGAGGGCGCGCAGGGTGATGTCCTCGAGGTTTCCTAACGGCGTTGGGACGACGACGAGGGTCATCGCTCAGGCGCCCAGCAGGTACTCTCCGGAGGATGATGCGTCCCGGGCGAGGGCCGCGGCGCCGAGGACGCCTGACTTGGGGCCAAGTGTGGCGATCTTGACCTCGGCGAGATCCCGTGATGGAGACCTGGCACGCAGGACTACCTCCTTGCGGGCCGCCTCCAGTATGAGCTCTCCCGCCTCCATAGCGCCCCCACCGACGGCAACCACCTCGGGGTTGAAGATGTTTACGAACCCGGCGAGACCGACGCCCAGCCATCTCCCGGTCTCTTCGAGCACCGAGAGCGCCACACCGTCGCCTTCGCGGGCGAGTTCGGTGACGTCCTCGCCCAAAATCTGGCGCTTCGTGGCCAGGCGCCCGAGCGCCGAGTCGGGGGTTTCGATCGCGAGCTCGCGGGCGCGGCGTCCTATGGCCGTTCCGGAGGCGAGGGCTTCCAGGCAGCCGTGGTTGCCGCAGGCGCATCGGGGTCCCGTGGCCTGAATCGCCACGTGGCCCAGCTCGCCGCCGGAGCCTTGCGCGCCGCGCATCAGGACGCCGTGGGTGATCACGCCACCCCCTATTCCCGTGCCCAGCGTGACGAATACCAGGTGGTCGACTTCGCTGCCTGCACCGAAGCGGAACTCGCCCCAGGCTGCAGCATTGGCGTCGTTCTCTATCGTGAGTGGCAGCCCGATCTTCGGCTCGAGCTCGCCCTTCAAGGGTATTCCTTCGACCGCGTGCAAATTCGGGGAGAAGACGACCCTGTTCTCGTGGGCGAGGACGAAACCCGGTACGGCGAGGCACGTCCCACCGACCTCGTGGCCATCTCCAACCTCCTTGATGGCTTTGAAGATGTTGTCGATCAGGGTTCCCGGCGAGTGGGGCGTGGGATAACGGACCTCTTCGAGTATCTCGCCTTCCGGGGTGACGACACCGGCAGCGATCTTGGTTCCCCCAACGTCCACCCCGATGGCGTTCACCGGCCCGACTTCCAGTCAACTATCTCCAACTCTGCCCGTCCAGAGTAACGGCTGCGGGCGACCGTGTACGCCGCGTCGAAGGGCCCGATGGGTAACTCGTCGGGCTCGCAAGCCATCTTTGCCTTGACGCCGTCGAGGTCGACAAGGTTCATGCCCTCCCAGATCTTGCGCGAACCACCGATCCGCAAACCCTCTGTGACAAAGACGGGACGGTAGTTGCCGCTGCCGAAAGGCGCGAGCATCTCGTGCCAGTCAAGCAGCCCGTTGGAGATGCTCTCCAACTCTATCTCTGCGTCTACCTCTACGGCCGGGACGAAGATCCCCGGGTTCTCTTTAGCCTGTGCCCTGATGGCTTCGTTGACGCCGGCGACGAAGGCGTCGAGGTTTCCGGGGCTTACGGAGAGGCCCGCGGCCTTACGGTGGCCGCCCCACTCCCCCATCAGGTGACGCACCGAATAGAGGGCACCGTAGAGGTCGACTTCGGTCTCCCCGGCGCGGGCCGAGCCGCCGTAGGAGTCGTCGACGCGGCGGGTCAGTATCGCGGCCGGCCGCCCCGTGGCACCGGCGACACGGCCGGCGATCAGGCCAGCAAGCCCCCCCGTCTCTTCAGAAACCACGACCTTGAAGTCCTGCTTCGGGTCCACCTCAGCCATCGCCCGCTCGACGGCGTATCTGGTCCGCCGCTGCCTCTCTGAGTTGAGCTGGTTCAACTGGGAAGCTATCCGTAAAGCCTCCCTCCGGTCATTCGTCAAGAGCAAGTCGAGGGCGGGCCTGGGGTTCTTGATCCTGCCGATGGAGTTGATGCGGGGTCCGAGTTTCCAGCCGAGGTCCCCTTCGTCGAGCTCCCCCCTCACCCCGGCCACCTTGACGAGCGCCTCGATGCCAGGACGCGCCCCTCCCGCCGCGAGCCCCCTGTTTATGTGTTTGAGCCCCATGCGCGCAAGCGCCCTGTTGTCCCCGACGAGCGGCGCGATGTCCACGACCGTCCCGACCGAGACGAGGTCGAGCAACCGTCCCAGCCGCTTCCTGCCATCGGTGTCGCCTAGCTCTCGGGCGACGGCCCACGCGAACTTCCAGGCTACCCCGACACCCGCCAGCGGGTCGTCGGAGTCCCAGAGCTTCGGGTCGAGCACGGCCACCGCGGTATCCGGCGGATCCTCCGGCGGGATGTGATGGTCGGTCACGATCACCTCCATCCCGAGTTCGTTCGCAAGCGCCACCTCCGCCCTGTTGGAGATGCCGCAATCGGCAGTGATCAAGAGGTCTACGCCCTCGGCGAAGAGATCGCGCACGTAAGGTTCGAGGAGGCCGTAGCCCGTCTGGCGGGTCGGCAGACCGACGGTGACGTTCTCGGTGTAGTCAGAGAGCGCCAGGAACAAGACGGCGGCCGACGTGATGCCGTCGGTATCGTAGTCGCCGAAAACACCGATCCTCTCCCCACCTCTTACGGCCTTCGCAACCCTCCGCGCCGCGACGCCCCAGACATCCCTGTCTGGCATTCCTATCGCTGCGAGCGAGGGGGCCAGAAAGTCCATCGCCCCACCGGGCGCAACGCCGCGGTTCGCGAGCACACGGGCACAAAGCGGGTCGACTCCCGCCTCCCGCGCAAGCCCTGACACCACCTCAGCGTCCGGCTCGAGTAGCCGCCACCGCGCCAACAAAGTCCTCCTGAGTTCGGAAAGCCCCAAATACGAGTATCGTCATTATACAAACCGAGCGTTAGCTCCAAGATGGCACCAGGCTTCAGCCAAAACAAGCTGAAATGCTGAAGTGCTGACCCGCTGAAGCGCTCTACACCAACGGGCTCAAGGAAGCGAGGGTACGCTCGACGAGCTTGGCGGGAAGTGGGCGGCGTTCCCATTCTTCCAGCGTGAGTTCTTCGGCGTTCGTCTTGTCTAGCTCGAACATCCGCTCCATCTGGGCGGCGAGGCTGCTGCTGTAGACCTCGAGGTTCAGTTCGTAGTTGCCTAGCATGCTGTAGCGGTCGATGTTCGCGCTGCCGATCGTGGACCACAGGCCGTCTATGGTGGCGGTCTTGGAGTGAATCATGATGTGTTTGTACAGAAAGATCCTAATCCCGGCTTCCAAAAGGTCGTGGAAGTGGCGCCGCGCCAGCCAGTCGGCGGTGACGTGGTTGGACTGATCGGGCACGAGCAACTGCACGTCCACGCCCCGCCAGGTCGCGTCGATTAGGTGCGCTTTGAGGGCCCTGTCGGGGATGAAGTAGGCGTGGGTCAGGTAGACGTGGTGGTTGGCGCGGTCTATGGCCTCGAGGTACATCTCGCGTATCGGGAAGATCCTCATGTATGGATCGTTCCGGCGCACCCTGACGGCGGGGTTCCAATCGCGCTCCTTGTTCGGGACTATCCTGGGTAGGTCCCCCGTCCGATGGGTGTTCCAGAAGTCCACAAAGGCGTTGTCCACCTCCCTGGCCGCGTCCCCACGCACCCTGACGTGCGTGTCGCGCCATCCGGCAGCGTAGAGCGATCCGATGTTGTAGCCGCCGAGAAAGGCGACCTTGCCGTCCACGCTCATCACGTGGCGGTGGAACCTGAAAACGTTCCTTGGGTTCAGGATCTTCGCAGGACCAGACAGCGGGCGGAAGTGGAGGCGGTGTATCTTTTCCGGAAACCGTTTGAACGAGGGCGGCACGAAAACGTTGGCAAGCCCGTCGAAGACCACGTATACCTCAACGCCCTCCTCGGCCTTGCGAGAGAGGGCATCGACGAAGCGGCGTCCGACCTCGTCGCCCTTCCAGATAAAGGTTCCAACGAAGATCTCATGCTGTGCGGCCTCGATCTCCTCTAGCATCGCCCCGTAGAGGTTGACGCCGTAGGCGTAGATCTTGAGCCTGTCCTGACCGGACTCCAGCTTTATCTCGGGCTGCTCCTCCCACGGAAACCCCTGCCGCGGACCCTGGCGTCGCTTGCGAAACTCGGCCATCGCGACGAGCACGCCCACGATCACGGCCTGAACCGCCGTCAAGGCGAGGAAGGCCCTCACCCCCACCCGCCGCAACGCCGTAAGCCCCGAACGCACCCCCACAAAGATTCGCCGCACGAAAGAGAACATGAGATCGATTATATAGAAGGCTTCTGGTAGATCGCTCCCGGAAGCGCGAGTCTTGTGCCCTGTCGTGGATTCCCGCTCCCTGCTTTCGCGGAGACAGGTTCCGCGGCAATGACGGATGGCGGGGATGCGGGAACTGCGAATCAGTTCCCGCACCAGTACAGGAAGCCCAGTACCTGAACCCTACTTCTTTCGGCGCAAGCGCGAGACGAAGCCTTTGCCTTCCTTCAGCGCACGGCTCCGGATCTCAGCCATCTCCTGCTCGCCGACCCGCTGACCACCGCGCTCGAAGTAGAGGATGCTGGACCGTCCCATTGCCACGGTGCCGGCGTAGGCTATGACCGCCGAGGCGGCCCACCCTCCCACTGGCACGAGCTTCACGGCCTGGCGGCTCAGGGCCCTCAGGCCGAAGCCGGCGGCCAGAACCCCGAGGAGCTCCTTCGCCCGGTCCATCGATAGCTCCTCGCCGTAGGCGGCGGCGATGTTGAGCACCATCCGCGCCTGGTTTGCCGTCATCACAGGCATGTCCGCTCCAGGGATGGGTAGAAGCCCGATGACGGCGTTCTGGCGGGCGTTGTTGCGAGCGATTTCCTCGCACACGGCCCGCCTGAACGGGGGGTAGCCTTTGGCGAGCGCGACCAGAAAGTCCTCGTCCATCGCCCGCACGATACGCACCGTCAGTTCGTCGAGCAGGTCTTTTCCATACTTGGAAGGCAGCGAGATCTCACCGGGGTCCTCCACGGCCTTCCCGGAGATAGTAGTCCCTGTCTCCGAGATCGTCAGGATGATCTCGGCCCCGCGCATGTTCCTCTGCGCCCCTAGCAGGGCGGCCACCTCGGAGGCCCTCGGCGAGTCCCCGACGACGGCGAGGGTCGCCTGCTCCCTCGCGGCGTTGCGGGTCTCACGGAACACTTTGTACATATTTCTCAAGCCCATCACGGTTTATCCTCCTTATGGTTTCAACTGCATGGCGCCACTCGCGGGCTCGTCGCCGAATTGATTATTGTCCCTTTTAAGATATATTACGTGGAGGCTACAGGAGGGTTTCACCCTGAAGTTCCCGGAGTAGATTTTGCAGCCCCAACGTGATCTGCGGGACATAGAGGAGATACAGGAGCTCTTCGAGGCTGGCCAGGAGACCGGCACGCTGGAGTCGAACGAGGTTCTCGACCTCCTGCAAGAAGTCGACCTCTCGACCGACGAGATCCAACAGGTCTACAGTCTGCTCCGCGAACACGGCGTCGAGGTCGTAGACGCCGGCTTCCTCGCCGAAACGATGGCCGAGGACGAGGACACCCAGCTCGTCAAAGAGGTCCTCGAAGGCGACCTGAAGACCCGCTACACGGGTGACGCCGTCCAGATGTACCTGGACGAAATAGGCAAAACCCCCCTCCTCACCAAAGCCCAGGAGACCTACCTCGCCAAGCGCATCGAGCGCGGCGATCGGCGGGCCAAAGCCCATCTCACTAAGGCAAACCTGAGGCTCGTCGTCTCCATAGCCAAAAAGTACGCCGGCAGGGGCGTCTCGCTGCTGGATCTGATCCAGGAGGGCAACATCGGCCTGATGCGGGCTGTGGAGAAGTTCGACTACCGCAAGGGCTTTAAGTTCTCCACGTATGCGACGTGGTGGATCCGCCAGGCCGTCACCCGCGCCATAGCAGACAAGGGACGCACGATCCGGGTCCCCGTTCACATGGTCGAGAAGATCAACAAGTACTACAGGGTCCAACGGGGCCTTGGCGCCCAACTGAACCGCGACCCCACCGACGAAGAGGTCGCCACCATTATGGAAGTAGAAGCCGAGGAGATAGTCCGCATCCGGCGCGTCTCGCGGCGTTCGATCTCCCTGGAGACCCCCGTCGGCGAAGACCATTCCTCGGAACTTGGCGACTTTATCGCGGACGAGGAATCAGAGAGTCCCCACGACCTCGCCAAATCCTCCCTCCTCAAAGCGAGGATGCGCGAGGCCCTCGGCAGCCTCCCCGAACGCGAGCGGATGGTCCTCGAGTACCGCTTCGGCCTCACCGGAGGCCAGCCCAAGACCCTCGAAGAGGTCGGCGAACGCTTCGACGTCACCCGCGAGCGAATCCGCCAGATACAGCTCACGGCACTAGCCAAGATAAAGAGCAGCCCGCACGCCGCGGGACTGCGAGATCTTCTGGAATAGGGCTTCGCCAGCACGCCGCCTTCAGCGGCTTTTCAGCGCGCTCAGTCCGAAGCCTTCGCTTGTCAGCGAGGGCGTTGGGTTAGTGACCACCACCCGCAAGAAGTGGCCCGCTCGGCAGGGCTTCGCGAGCGTAAGCGAAGCCGTTAGAGGAAAAGCTGATGGCTGAAAGCGACCAAAAGGAGCGTGCTGCCGGGAAGCTTTATCCGCGTCCCGGTCCCGAGTGCCGGCTGGAGTCCTGTTCAGAGTTCTCCTCTTCGTCCGAGTCGGTGCGTCCGGCCTCGCCGATGACCCGAATCAGGATGGGGATGGCGACGACCGCGACGATTACGAGGACGAGCAGAGAAGCTATGGCGATAGACAAGAGACTATCCTCCCCGAGAGGGTACAGAGGCCATCGGGTTTCTTTTCTCCCGACGACCTCAATACTACCTTACTAGAAGGGGTTCCGTGTGCTCGGCTAGTAGCTCTGGGAGCCGCCGAGACCTCCGCTCTCGACGATCCTGGCGAAGTTGCCCAGATCCTCGGCGAGGTTCCGCTCCGGGTTGGAGAGGATGTTCGCGACGGTCTCGCCGACCGCCCCGCCGGGCGGGTCAGAGTAGTTCATCGTCACCTCGACGCGCGTGCGCCCCGGTGTGATTTCTTCGAAACGGACCTCACCGCTCGTCATGACCTCGCCATCGACGGTGTTCCAGCCTATGCCGCGGTTCGGGTCCATCTCGGTCGTCTTGGCGTCGAACTCCACACTCTTGCCCAGAGGCCCCTTGACCCGCCAGTGGCTGGTGTCCTGGCCGGTCATGCTGACCTCTTCGATATTGGACATGAAGGTCGGGAAGTTCTCGAAGTTGGACCAGTAACGGTAGATATCCTCGACCGGGGCTTCCACCTCGATGCTCTCGTGTACTCGCTGTGCCATGTACGTCCCCTCTGTTACCTCTCACTTCTCTCTTGCCCATGAGGATGCCCGGTCCAAACGCGCTTTTATGTGAAGCTTGCTACTGATCCTCGAGCTTTTCGTAGGCCGCGCGCAGTTGGGCGTCTTTGCCGAGTATCTGCTCTCTGGAAAGGTCGCGGGCGCTGTCAGGCGTGATTTGTTCGGCCCCATTTTCTAGGGGCACCTTTACGTCGGGCTTTATTCCCGTCTCGCGGATAAAGTCGCCGTTGGGGGTCAGCCACTCGGCGACGCCGAGCAGGATGGACGAGCCGTCCCTCAAGGCGAATTCGGAGAGCACGGTGCCGGTGCCGTAGGTGGTCTCCCCGATCACGGTCGCCCGGCCGTTATCCCTCAAAGCCCCGGCCAGGATCTCTGCGCTCGACGCAGACCCCCCGTTGACCAGGACCGTAAGCGGAGCGTTCGTGGACTCCGGGTCGCCTTCGACCGTGATCTCCTCGCGCTCCCCTGAGGCGTCCTTGCGGACGTAGACGACGCTCCCCGGCTTCAGGAAGTACCCCGCCATCTGAACGGCCTGGTCGAGCCTGCCACCAGGGTTGTTTCTGAGATCCAGGACGAAGCGTTCGGCCCCCGCCGCCCTGGCCTCTTCGAAGGCATCCTGCAACTCCTGGGCGCTGTCGTCGGAGAAGGACGAGAGGAGCACGATGGCCACGTCGGTGTCAGGGATCACGTCCCACGAGACCACGGGCGAGGTTATCTCCGCGCGCCGCAGGTCGTAATCGCGTTTCTCGCCCTCGCGCAGGACGGTCAACTCGACGGAAGTCCCGACCGGTCCTTTGACCTTGTCGACGATCTCCGAGATGTCATCGCCCCTGACGCTCTTCCCGTTCACGGCGACAAGCACGTCATCTGTGCCGATGCCGGCCTTCTCGGCCGGGGAGTCCTGTATCGGGGCGGCGACCACGACCTCGCCCTTCTCCTTCTCGAGCTGGACCCCGATCCCCACGTACGTCCCGGAGAGACTTTGCTCGTTCTGCTCACGCTCCTGCGGGGTCAAAAAACGCGTGTGCCCATCGTCGCCCAGCGTCCCGAGCATCCCCTTTATCGCCGCGTAAGTCTCTTTTCTGGAGTCGATATACCCCTGGTTTACATAATTGGTCCTGACCACATCGAGCGCCTCAGCGTACAACGCAACGCTCTCGCGGTCCTGCGCATCCAGCGTCGCAGGACTCTGCGAACGTCCAACCCAAAAGCCCCCGAGCGCGACCGCAAGCAACACCACGACAGCGACGAGCACCCGCGCCACCGAGTTTCGCCTTTCGCGCCTAGTCCGGGTAGCCTTCCACACAAGGCGATTGTACTATTTCAGCGCGCTGCAGCCTTCGGCTTCCATTTGTCACGTTTTCGGTTCTGTTTGTGCATGGTCCGCCGACTAACTAGCTTGGCGTGGGCTTACTGCGGGACCTTCTTGTGAGAAAGACCGGCGGACGGAGTTACGGATGCTCTTTTTGACTCGCTGACAAGCCTGATTCGCGGGCGTGCTACTCGGCGTGATACGGTTCGTTTGTTTCTGGCTCTTCTATGTGTTGGCCTTCGAGGACGGGGAAGAAGCAGGCGGCTTCGTGACCCTCTTTTTCTTGCTTTTCGAGGGGAGGTTCGTGTTCGGTGCAGTAGTACTGGGCGCGGGGGCAGCGGGTATGGAAGGAGCACCCTTGCGGGGGGTTGGCGGGGGATGGTACGTCGCCTGAGAGGACCACGCGTTGGCGTTCGCGCTCCTTGTGGGGGTCAGGGATGGGGATGGCCGAGAGCAAGGAGGCGGTGTAGGGGTGGCGGGGCTCGTCGTAGAGCATG
>DATDKB010000138.1:0-3236 GCA_036520255.1 Rubrobacter sp.
ACGTCGTCGTGCGAGATACCGCCGGCCTGCACGGCGGCCATGGCTTCTTCTTCTGAATCGAAGACGCGGGCTGGGCCCGTGTGCTCCAGGCGGGTATAGCCGGCGACCTTGACCACGCAGCCCTCGGGGGCGAGGTTGCCCTTGAGGATCACGAGTCCTCCTGAGAACCTCAGCGGCTCTTCTACAGGGACGATCACGTCCTGCCCCGGCGTCTCCTCGGCCCCCTCGACCTCCTCGGCGATGGTTCGGCCCGTGACCGTGAGCTGGTCCCCATCGATGAGGCCTGCGTCGAGCAGCCGCTTGCCGAGAAACCTGCTCCCTCCGGCGCGGTCGACATCGACGGCGGTATAGCGGCCACCCGGCTTCAGGTCGGCGATGATCGGGGTCCGGTTGCTCACCGGGTCGAAGTCGTCGATGTCGAGCGGGACCCCGATCTCCCGCGCAATCGCGAGCAGGTGCAACACGAGGTTTGTCGAGCCGCCCGTGGCGGCTCCGGCGGCGATGCCGTTATCGAACGCCGCGCGGGTCAGGATGCGCTCAGGCGTGAGGCCACGCTCCAGAAGCTCCATGACGAGCCGTCCGGCGCGCGCGCAAACCTCGTCCTTGCGGCCATCGAGGGCGGGCGGGCCCGCCGAACCCATCGGTGAGAGGCCGAGGAACTCCAGAACCATCGCCATCGTGTTGGCCGTGTACTGGCCTCCGCAGGCGCCCGCCCCGGGGCAGGCGTGTTCTTCGAGGTCCAGAAGGTCCTCGTCGGACATCTTGCCAGCGGCGTTGGCGCCGACACCCTCGAAAACTTCCTGGATCGTTACGTCGCTTCCCTTGAAGCGGCCTGGGGCTATCGAGCCGGAGTAGACGATGGCGCCGGGCACTCCTAGCCTCGCGTGGGCCATCGCGGCGGCGGGGATGGTCTTGTCGCAGCCGACTATGGTTACCATCGCGTCGAACATGTGGCCGCGCCCGACCAGCTCTATGGAGTCGGCGATCACCTCGCGGCTCACGAGGCTCGTTTTCATCCCCTGCGTCCCCATCGTTATGCCGTCGGAGATGGAGATGGTGTTCAGCTCCATCGGCGTGCCGCCGGCCTCCCTGATGCCATCCTTCACCTTCTCGGCCAGGTGGCGGTGGTTGAAGTTGCAGGGCATCGTCTCGATCCAGGAGTGCGCAACACCGACAATGGGCTTGCTCAAGTCCTCATCGGAGAAGCCCATCCCTTTGAGATAAGACCTCGCAGGCGCGCGGTCGCGCCCTTCGAGGATGGTGCGGCTCCTGTGCCTGACATCGGTTGTTTCCATGGCTGTCTCCCAACCCGCGGGTCATACAACGGTCACACGAGTATAGTGAGCGGCGCCGTGTCGTGCCAGCGGCGTGTGGGGTGGTTTCGTCGTCAACGACCTCGGCGGGCGGGGGTAGAATCAAGGAGAGTGAGATCCGGACGAGGAGCAAGAATGCAGACGAGCAAGCGCACCGAGCGGGTCACAAACCCGGGAACCCGCATCGGCCACGTTCACCTCAAAGTCGCGAACATTGAGCGGGCGCTGCGTTTCTACAGGGACGTGCTCGGCTTCGAGGTGACCCAGTGGTACGGCGACGATGCGGTCTTCCTCTCCGCTGGCGGATACCATCACCACATCGGCCTCAACACTTGGATGAGCCGCAACGCCGACCCGGCTCCGCCCCATTCCGCGGGCCTCTTTCACCTTGCGATCCTCTACCCCGAACGGCGGGACCTTGCCCTCGCCCTGAGGTGGCTCCTCGAGTCCAACTACCCCATCGACGGCGCCTCGGACCACGGCGTATCGGAGGCCCTATACCTGCGCGACCCCGACGGCAACGGCGTCGAGCTGTACTGGGACCGTCCGCAGAACGAGTGGCCCCGTACGCCCGAAGGAGGCCTCGCGATGGTGACCAGGGTGCTCAACGTGGATGGCCTACTCGCGGAGCTGGACGGCTGAGGGCCCCTCTGTCTGCGGGCCGGTTCGTGGGATGGACAAGCGCTCCTTAAGCGGACCGGCACCAGGTCAACGGCGGCCCCTCTCGGGACCTGGCTCTCCATGGACGCGTTCGACCACTTGTTCTGGGTCGCCGGCGGTTACGTGCTCCTCCTAATACTCAAGCGGGCACGGCCGAGGCTCTGGCTCGCTTTCGGCCTGATCGCCGGCCTCGGGCTGCTGACCAAGCTCACCTTGCTGTATTTCGGCTTCGCGGTGTTTGTCGCGCTTCTACTTACCTCAGCCCGCCGGCAACTGCTGACGCCGTGGCCCTGGCTCGGCGGCGCGCTCGCCCTGGTCTTCTTGCTACACTATGCCCTCTGGCAGGCTGCACACGGGTGGCCGACGCTCGAAATTTTTGCGAACTACGGCGCGAAGGTAGACCCTTCGTCGTTCGTAGAGTTCCTCGTGGAGCAGATCGTAACAATGCAGCCGCCGACGTTGCCACTTTGGATTGCCGGTCTCGTCTACTACCTCTTCGGTAGGGATGGCAGACCCTACCGCATGCTAGGTTGGATCTACGTCATCCTCTTCTTGGTGTTCCTGATCCAGAACGCCAAGTTCTACTTTCTAGCCCCGGCGTATCCGATGCTGTTTACGGCGGGTGCGACCGTGGCGGAGCGCTTCGTAAGGAGGCGCAGCTGGAGCTGGATAAAGCCAGCTTACGTGATCGTCCTCGCCGTATCGGGGCTCGTCGTCGCCCCGCTCACGGTGGTGCCTGCGCTGCCGGCCGAGACGCTAGCAGGGATCACGGGCGCCGCCGGTGGTAATGCGGGAGTGCAGATCGAGACGAGGAAAGTAGCGCAGTTGCCCCAGAACTTCGCCGACCGTTTCGGTTGGAAGCAAATGACGGCGACGGTTCGTGGTGTTTACTATGGCCTCCCCGCAGACCAGAGGGCCGAAGCCTGCATCCTGTCCGGCAACTACGGCGAGGCGGGGGCTATAGATTTCTTCGGTCCCCCACAAGGTCTTCCGAACGCGATCAGCGGCCACAACAGTTACTTTATCTGGGGACCCGGAGACTGTACGGGAGAGGTCGTCATAAGCATAGCGGTTCCTCGCGAGGTTCTGGCAGAGGAGTTCGGGAAGACCGAACAAAGAGCTACCATGAGATGCGAATACTGCATGCCCGACGAGAACGGTCTGCCGGTTTTCGTGAATCAGGGCCCGAGGAAGCCTCTCAGCGAAGCCTGGACGACGTTCAAGCATTACGATTAAGCCCGCGCGTTCGGATGGTTCGCGCGT
>DATDKB010000139.1:0-8530 GCA_036520255.1 Rubrobacter sp.
CTACCCTGCGATCGTCGGCGAGGGTTGCGTAGTCGGGCACAACGCGGTCGTACACGGGTGCGAGATCGGGGACAACTGCCTCGTCGGCATGGGCGCGACTATTTTGAACGGCGCGAAGATCGGCTATTGCTCCATCGTGGCCGCCGGCGCCGTCGTCCCCGAGGGCCGCGAGTTCCCGCCCCGCAGCCTCATCGTCGGCATCCCGGCCAAACGCGCCAGCGACGTAACCGGCGAGCAGGCCGCGGACATCGAGCACGGCGCGAGAGAGTACGTCGAGCGGGCCGCCTCCCACCGGCGCTACCTGGGGGAGGGCGTCTGATCCGTCCGGTTTGAGAAGCGGTTCGGAGCGGTATCTTCCGTATGTCGTATGGAGCCGCGGCCTATACTCCAGAATTCTTGCCAAAGGGGGAGCCCGCATGTCTGCAGGGACGGTAAAGTACACCTTAGGGGTCGAGGAGGAATACCAGGTTGTAGACGCGGAGAGCCGGGGGTTGGACCCTCGCGGCGGGCCCGTGTTGGAGCGGGCGCGGCAAACATTGGGCGAGCAGGTCGTGCCCGAGTTGCGAGCCGCGCAGATCGAGGTCGTGACCTCCGTCTGCCTGACGCTCGCGGAGGTAAGGGCCGAGCTGGTGCGGCTGCGACGCCGCATCAGCGAAGCGGCGCACCAGGAAGGCTGCCGGATCGTCGCCGCGAGCACGCACCCGTTCTCGCGCTGGCAAGAACAGCCGATCACCTCGGACGAGCGCTACCGAAGGCTCGTGGAGAGCTACAAGCAATTGATCCACGAACAGCTCGTGTTCGGCTTCCACGTCCACGTCGGCCTTAACGACCGTGAAGCCGCGCTTGGGGTAATGAACCACCTGCGGGTGTGGCTAGCACCGCTCCTGGCGCTCTCGGCGAACTCACCCTTCTGGCAAGGTGAGGACACCGGCTACGCCAGCTACCGAACCCAGGTCTGGGGCAGGCTACCGGCGGCCGGACCGCCGGAACCATTCGCGTCGCTCGCCGAGCACGACGCTCTGGTGGAGGCGATGGTAGCGACGGGTGGTGTTCTGGACGCCGCCAGCGTTTACTGGGACGTTCGTCTGCCGGAGAAGCTCGATACCGTCGAGATCCGGGTAGCCGACGTGCCGAGCAGGTTGGACGAGGCGGTGATGCTTACGGGTCTCTGTCGCGCGCTGGTGCGAGTCTGCCACGAGCGGGTCGGACGCGGGGAGCCGCACCCGGACGCCCGGCCTGAGCTGTTGCGGATCTCGCACTGGAACGCCTCGCGCTACGGGTTGGACGGGGATCTCGTGGACGTGGAAGCCCGACGCGCCATCCCCGCGCGCGAGATGATAGAGAAGATGCTTCTCCTCGCACGACCCGCGCTCGAGGATCACGGCGACTACGAGGAAGTCTCCTCGCTCGTGGGCGAGATCCTGGAAGGAGGCAACGGCGCGAGGCGCCAGCGTCAGACCTACGAACGGACGGGCCGCCTCGAAGGGGTTGTCGACGCGCTGATCGAAGAGACGGCCCGGGGCACGGACGCGATATAGAGCGGTTGCGAAGGGGCCGAGCCCCTTCGCAAGCAGCTTTAGCTCGTGGCCGCTCCTACCTCTTCGGATAACGCTTCCTGGGTGGTTATGAGGTTTCGTATCTCGCGCAGGGCGACCGAGAGGGTGGAGAGGTCAAAGGTTCCGCTGGAGTTGATGTCTGCGAGGACCTGCATGGTGCGGTGGACGGATCCTTCGTTGGTTTTGGCCCAGGCTTCTATGCGTTCGCCTGGAGGTTCGTCTTGCAGGGTGTTGCGGAGCACTTCCGCGGTAAGCGCGGCCTGCTGGTTGAAGATGTCGTCGCGCAGCGCGGAGCGCGCCAGGGTGCGCCAGCGGTTGTCGCGGGGCAGGGCTTCGATGTGGCGGCGCAGCCAGTGCAGCTTCAGCCGGTCGCCGAGGGCGAAGTAGACCGCCGCCGTCGTGTCGAGTGACTCCCCGTTGGCGTTCGCCACGTCTGTAATATCGAGCGCGGGGAACATCGGGCCGAGGGCCGTGGCGCGCTTCGCGAGATCCCGCGGCACGCCCTCGTCGATGAGGCGTTGAGCCGCGTTCTCGACGGCCTCGCGGTCTCCGTCGACCAGGATCTCCGGGATGCTTTCGGCCAGCCCCGCGGCCCCGTCGGAGAAGTACGAGATCGTGCCCCCGATATCTAGCGGCGTGCGACGGTAGCGGAGCAGCCAGCGGGTCGCCCGCTCGACGAGCTTGCGGGCGTCAAGCATTATCTGGGTCTGCACCCTCGCCTCCACCACGTTATCCAACCCTTCGACGCCTTCCCACAGGGCACGCATCGAGAAGATCTCACGCGCCGCCATGTAGGCGCGGGCGATGTCGGGCGCCTCGGCCCCCGTCTCCTCGCCAAGCCTGAACACGAAGGAGGGGCCGCAGCGGTTCACCAGGCTGTTCGTGACGTGGGTAGCCGTGATCTGACGGTGCAGCCTGTGCTCGTGGATCTGCTCGCGCCACCGGTCCCTAAGCGGCGTCGGGAAGTACCTCTCAAGCTCGCGCGAGAGGTAAGGGTCCTCGGGCGCGTCCGAGTCGAGAAGGTCCTGGTAGGTCGTGATCTTGCTGTACGACAACAGGATGGCGAGCTCGGGCGCGGTAAGCCCCCTGTTGTCGGAGCGCCGCTCGCCGAGCTCCTCGTCGTCCGGCAAGAACTCCAGATTACGGTCGAGCCTACCCTCGTGCTCGAGTGAGTGGATGTAGCGGGCGTGTACGTCGACCATGGGGTGAGCGAGCGCTTGGGCCTGGTTTATGGCCTGGGTCTGCTGGTAGTTGTCGCGCAAGACCAGGTCCCCGACCTCGTTGGTCATGCTGGCGAGCAGCTCATTGCGCTGCTTCTCGGTCATGTCGCCGGCCTCGACGATGGCGTCGAGCAGTATCTTGATGTTGACCTCGTGGTCGGAGCAGTCGACCCCGGCGGAGTTGTCCACGGCATCCATGTAGATCCTGCCGCCGCGCAACGCGTACTCTATGCGCCCCAGCTGGGTGAACCCGAGGTTGCCACCCTCACCCACAACTTTGCACCTGAGCTCGTCGTCGTCCACCCGCAGGGTGTCGTTCGCCCTGTCGCCGACCTCGGCGTTGCTCTCGGAGCTCGCCTTGACGTAGGTCCCTATGCCGCCGTTCCATAGCAGGTCGACCTCCGCCTTTAGCATCGCGCTTATGAGCTCCGTCGGGGTTAGAGACTCCGCCTCGACGTCGAGCATCTCCCGCACCTGCTCGGAGAGCGGGATGGACTTGGCCGTGCGCGAGAAGACGCCGCCGCCCTCGGAGATGCGGTTCTCGTCGTAGTCCGTCCACGAGGAACGGGGTAGGCCGAAGAGGCGCTGGCGCTCCCCGAAGCTCGTCTCGGGCTCGGGGTCGGGGTCGAGGAAGATGTGCATGTGGTTGAAGGCGCCAAGGAGCTTTATGTGGCGGCTCAGGAGCATGCCGTTGCCGAACACGTCGCCGGACATGTCACCGATGCCGATTACGGAGAAGTCCTCGTTCTGGACATCCTGGCCCAGCTCGCGGAAGTGGCGGCTCACCGACTCCCAGGCGCCCCTGGCGGTGATCCCCATCTCCTTGTGGTCGTAGCCGACGGAGCCGCCGGAGGCGAAGGCGTCGCCCATCCAGAACCCGTACTCGGCCGAAAGGCCGTTCGCGATGTCCGAGAACGTCGCAGTTCCCTTGTCCGCGGCGACGACCAGGTACGGGTCGTCATCGTCGTAGCGCATCACGTCGGGCGGGGGGACTATCTCGCCGCCCACGATGTTGTCCGTTATGTCGAGCATGCCCCGGATCAGGGTCTTGTAACACGCCACGACCTCCGCCTGCATCGCCTCGCGCCCGCCCTCCGAAGGAGGCCGTTTCACCACGAAACCGCCCTTCGCGCCGACGGGGACTATGACGGCGTTCTTTACCGTCTGGGCCTTCATGAGGCCGAGGATCTCGGTCCTGAAGTCCTCGCGCCTGTCGGACCAGCGGATGCCGCCGCGGGCGACAGTGCCGCCGCGCAGGTGTACGCCCTCGGTGCGGGGGGAGTAGACGAAGATCTCGAACCTCGGCAGCGGCAGCGGGAGGCCGGGGATCTCTGTGGGATCAAACTTAAAAGACAGGTGCGGTTTCGCGTCCCCATCGGGCGCGCTCTGGTAGAAGTTCGTCCTGAGCGTGGCAAGCGTGATAGCCAGGAAAGATCGCAAGATGCGGTCCTCGTCTAGGCTCTCGACCGCTTCGAGGGCCTCTTCTACCTCCCCCGTCAAACGTTCGCCCTCGGGCCCGTTGTGCCGTGACGGGTCGAGGCGGGTTTTGAAGAGGTCCACGACAAGCTTGGCGATGTGCGGGTTGTTGACGAGGGCGTCTTCCATGTAATCCTGGGAGAACGTTGAGCCCGTCTGGCGCAGGTACTTACAGTAAGCTCTGAGGACCGAGATCTCACGCCACGTCAGGCGGGCGCGCAATACCAGGCGGTTGAAGCCGTCGTTCTCGACGGCCCCGCGCCATGCCCGGACAAAAGCATCCTGGAAGATCTCCTTGACCTCCGAGGTTTGAAGCTCTCCTCCCGCCTCGTGGACGAGGCCGAAGTCGTAGATCCAGATCGGTGGCGAACCCTCCGGCTTGACCTCGTGCGGGCGCTCGTCCACCACCTCTACTCCCATGTCTTCGAGCAAGGGCAAGATGCTAGAGAGCGAGACCTGATCCCCGAGCCTGAACAGCTTGAACCCGAGGAAATCCTCAGGCTCTTCTATGGGGTGATAGAGGCTCATCCCGAGGTCGTCCTCGGATTTCAGGGTCTCCATGCGCAGGATGTCGGAGACGGCGGTGCGCGGTATAAAGCCGGCGCGGTAGCCCGGGGAGAAGGCGTCGCGGTACCGGCGGAAAAGCTCCGTTCCCTGTTCCTCGCCGCACTGTTCTACGAGGACGTCGTAGAGGTTGTCCGCCCACGAGCGGGTCGTCTCGACGATACGCCTTTCGATCTCCTCCTCGTCGGATTCCGGGATCTGGCCCGGTTCCGTGTAGATGATGAAGTGGATGCGGGCGAGCACGGACTCGGAGAGCCTGACGTTGTACTCCACGTTCTCGCCGTCGAAGGCTTTGAGGAGTATGTCCTGCATGCGCTCCCGGATAAGGGTGTTGTAGCGGTCGCGGGGCACGAAGACGAGGCAGGAGAAGAAACGTCCGTAAGTGTCACGCCTGACGAAAAGCTTGACGCGCTGGCGCTCCTGCAGGTGGAGTATGCCCATCGCGATATCGAAGAGCTCCTCCTTGGACATCTGGAACAGCTCGTCGCGCGGGTAGGTCTCCAGAATCTCGACGAGGTCCTTCTCGTTGTGGCTACCCTCTGGGAAGCCGGATCTCTCCAGCACGTAGCGCACCTTGCGCCTGACGAGCGGGATGTCGAAGACGCTGGAGCTGTAAGCGGTGAAGGTGTAGAGTCCGAGGAACCGCCGCTCTCCGGAAACCTCGCCCGACTCGTCGAACTTCTTTACGCCTATGTAGTCAAGATAAGAGGGCCTGTGAACCGTGGCCCGCGAGTTCGCCTTGGTGAGGTTGAGAAGCTTGGGCGCTCGGGCTAACCTCCTGACATCGGGCGGGAGCTCGGAGAAGCTGTGGGAGACAGCCCCTGCCTTGGTCTGCCTCAAGATGCCGAGGCCTGACCCCTCGACGGCGCAAAGGGCCTCTTCGCCGTCATCGAGCGTGGTCAGGTCGTACTCGCGATAGCCGAGGAAGGTGAAGTTGTTGTCCTCGACCCACTCCAAGAACGCTCGGGTCTCGTACAGATCCTCCGGCTCGAAGTCCGGTGGGTTCTCCTCGAGCCCGGAGACGATATCGTCCACCCTCTGGCGCATCCCGATCCAGTCCTCGACGGACGCCTTCACGTCTGCGAGGGTCTTCTCTATGGAGTCTTTTAAGTCCTCCAGCACGGATGGCTCCGTGTGGCGGTCCACCTCGACGTGGATCACCGACTCGGAGATGGCGTCTTCCTCGTCCGTATCGGGTGGGAGGACCTCGACGAGCCGTCCTTCCGCGTCGCGGCGCACCTTCATCACGGGGTGGAGGATCATGTGTATCGCGTAGCCCTCGTGGTTTATCTCCATCCTCGCCGAGTCGACCAGGAAGGGCATGTCGTCGTTGACCATCTCTATGACGGTGTGGGTCGACTGCCAGCCGTGCTCCTCGAACTGGGGGTTGTAGATCCTGACCTTCCACTCCCCCGGCGCGCGCCTTGCGGCGAAGTTCCAGTGGGAGACGGCCGCCCCGTAGGTGTCTACCGGGGAGCGGTCTTCGAGGTCGTCCGTGTCCACCCAACCGTAGTACTGGCGCACGAACTCTTCGACCTGCGGGGCCTGATCCCCCGGCATTTGCTCCCTGACGCGGGCCACGACCTTGTCCAGAAGCTCGTCTTTTACCAGCATTAGCACGCCTCCCTCGGCGGTTCCCTTTTTCCTGAGAGGTCCATTATAGTCCGGCGGTAATTCCCCGGGGAGTAAGAAACATCGAGGTTCGCCCGGCGCACCGGCGATGGAACGGATGCCGTACCGGAGGGTTAGAGTGACTCTTTCGTGCGGTGGCCGGCGCCGAAAAACTCATGCCACGCCTCAAACTATTCGGTTCGATGTTCTATCGTCAAGGATCGCAGCCTTCGCAATTCCCTCGCGTTGCGACCCGGGTTACGGGCCGAGACGCCCGTCGCGCTTACCTGGTGTTGCGGGTTCCGCGGTCCCTAGCGTAGCCGAGGTGGATATGGTCGTCGTGAAGGTCGAGTTGGTCCTGGGCCAGAATCCAACCCTCCTCGTACGAACGGTCGAGCCTCCTCGCCCAGGACTCCGGGCCGATGATCTGATCCGGCCTGCGTTGTGGAGGGAGGTCCGCGAGCACCCGGCCTACCCCCAGTACGTCGGGGTTCTCGCCGTGGCCCTTCACGGGTTTCCCGTCCACGTACCGGATGTCGGCTGCCCTGCCGTAGTAGTGGGTGTTGGGCAACCCGCCGGCCTCCCCATAACCCTCAGGTATGCGCGGCCCGTCCTCGACACCAGGGATAAAGTAGTGGCCTTCCTTGAAGGCGTCGACGCAGATCCGGTGCTGTCGCGTTACGGCCCGCAGAGCCCCAACGAGACGCGGGTCCACCACCCCGGCACGCAAGTCACCCGCCGCCTCACTAGACGCCCCAAAGTCAGGGTTATCCAAAAGCTTCTGCACATCGCGGGGGCCTCGGGCCTCGTCTCCTCCGAAGAGGCCCGTATCCCAGATGCCCCTTCCGCGGCCGAGGGGGCAGGCTGGATCGAGGCTCTCTCCGTCCGGACCGCCGAGACGTTCACAGGAGACGACGAAGATCACCAGCACGCCGAGCGCCGCTACCGTCGCCAGGATCGGGATTCGCCGGATCAGCCGAAATCGCCCTTCGCGCTCACCTTCGTATTCTACGACGGGCCGCAGTGGGGTAGCGTACGTCACGTTCCCTATCACGTTCCCTATAATCCACACGGCAAGCTTCAGGACATGGGGGTCCCATGAACTTCAGCATGAGCCGGGAACAGCAGGAAACCAAAGACCGGGCGATGACGTTCGCCGACCGGGAGGTAGCGCCCAACGCCACCGATCTTGACGGGGATGACCGTGTCCCTTTCGAGACGCTGGAGAAGATGGCCGAAGCCGGCTTCATGGGCCTGTGCGTGTCCGAGGAATACGGTGGGGCCGGGGCTGATTTCCTCTCTTACTGTTTCCTGATCGAAGAGCTGAGCCGCGCCGACGCCGGGGTCGGCGCGACGGTCGCGGTACACACGAGCGCGGGCACGCTACCCATCGTGATGTTCGGCACCGAAGAGCAGAAGGTCCGCTGGGTGCCGCCGCTGGCGCGCGGGGAAAGCATAGGATGCTTCGCGCTAACGGAACCGGAGACGGGCTCCGACGCCTCCGCGATAAAGACGCGGGCCGAAAGGGTCGATGGCGGCTATCTCATCTCCGGGCACAAGCAGTGGGTCACCAACGGGCGCATCGCCGGCACCATGATCCTCTTCGCCCGCGCCGAAGGCGGAGCCAGAGAGGGCGTCACGGCCTTCGTGGTCTCTATGGACGCCGGGGGCGTCTCCTTCGGCGCGCACGCGAAGAAGATGGGTGTCATCTCCGCCACCACCGACGACATGCTCTTCGACGAGGTTTTCGTCTCCGAAGAAGGTCTGCTCGGGGAAGAGGGGAAAGGACTTCGCGTCGCGCTAGCCACCCTGGACGCGGGTAGGATCGGGATAGCCGCGCAGGCCGTCGGCATCGCAGAAGCCGCCTTCCGGTACGCCACCCACTACGCCGCAGAACGCACCACCTTCGGGAAGCCCATCGCCGAGCACCAGGCGATAGCCTTCAAGCTGGCCGACATGCAGACAAAGATAAGGGCGGCCCGACTCCTCGTCTTCGAGGCCGCGTGGATGAAGGACCGCGGAGAGCGTCACACCGAGGCCGGCGCCCGGGCCAAGCTGTATGCCTCGCAGGTCGCGAACGAGGTCACCTACGAGGCCGTTCAG
>DATDKB010000140.1:0-4382 GCA_036520255.1 Rubrobacter sp.
GGATGCCGCGCCGCTCCATCGCGAAGCGATCCGCCGCGCGCATCTCGTCAGGGTCGTAGAGTCCGTCGAGCCATCCGGGCAGGCAAGCCCGTGTCCGCTCTTCTTGCATGTTTCCCTCCCTGGACCGACGTATGTTAGGCATAGCCTGGGGTGCGGGTCAAACTGGACCCCTACTTGCCCACCGATCCCCGGCAAAAGCGAGCAGGAGGATGGGCACGATCATCAGCAAGAACGACCGGACCTCGGACCATGTCACGCACGCGGGGAACTGTGCGTCTAGGGGGTGAGTGCGTCAATCTAACCACAGCAAACCTTCGTCTACGGAGGGAAAAGAGGACACAGGGATGGAGCCGAAGATGGAGCCGAAACTAGCGCAAACGGACGTCGCGGTGGTCGGGGGCGGGATGGCTGGCCTGACCGCCGCCTGCTACCTGGTCCGCGGGGGCGCGGAGGTAACCCTCTTCGAGAAGGCGCCACTTTTGGGAGGGCGGGCGGCCACCCAGACGTCAGACGGCTTCATGTTCAACCGCGGCGTACACGGCCTGTACACAGGCGGCGCGGCCTCCCGGGCCTTGGAAGAGCTGGGTATCACCTATAGCTACGGCACCCCGAAGGACACCTTCGTGCTGCAGCAGGGCGAGTTGCGCTCCTTTCCGACCAGCCTCTCCCACTTTTTGCGCACCGACCTGCTGGGCGCGGGCGACAAGCTGGCGCTCGTCCGCTTCTTCGCCGCGCTAGGGAGGGCCAAACCGCGTGACCTGGCCAAGGCCAGCGTGCAGGAGTGGCTGGATCGCATGGTCCGACGCCCGCGCCTGCACAGGCTGATGGTGTCGCTCGCGTACCCCTTGGTCTACACCTCCGCGCTCGATCTCGTCAGCGCGGAGGTCTTCGTAGACAAGTTCCAGCGCGCGCTCAAGCACCCCGTGCACTACATAGACGGCGGGTGGCAGGTTCTCGTGGACGGACTGCGCACCGCGGCTGAGCGGATGGGGGCGCGTGTCATTAGCGACGCTCACGTCGAGGCCGTCGAGCTCGGTGGCGCACGAGCGCGGAGCGTGCGCCTGCGCGACGGGAGCTTGGTGCAGGCCTCCGCCGTTGTTATCGCGACGGGTCCCAGGGACGCTGCGAAGCTGGTAGATGGGGGAGACAATCTCTTCCTGCGCAGGATCGTGGACGGCCTGCTCTCGGGGCGGGTAGCTTGCCTAGACGTCGCCCTCCGCCGCCTACCCTTCCCGGACCGTCCGGTGGTTCAAGACCTTGACGGCCCGAGGTTCATGACCGCCCAATCCCTCTACTCGCGCGTCGCTCCCGAAGGGGGAGCGTTGGTCTACACCTTCAAGCAGCTGGATCCCAGGCGTCCCGGGGACCCGCGCGAGGACGAGCGCGATCTGGAGGACCTACTCGACGCGGCGCAGCCGGGATGGCGCGACGCTCTTGTGAAGCGCCAGTACCTGCCGCGCATCGAGGCCGTCGGCGCGCTGCCCACCGCCAGCAGCGGCGGCTTCGCGGGGCGTCCAGGCACCGAGGTGCCGAGTGTAGACAACCTCTACTTGGCCGGAGACTGGGTTGGACCGGAGGGCTTCCTCGTCGACGCGAGTGTGGCCAGCGCCCGCAGGGCCGCGCAGCTGTTGCTCGAGGCCGGTTCGCCCTCGCGAGGGAAGGTGCCGCCGGTTCGGCACATTAGCAATCCACCTTACACGCGCGGCGGCGCAAGGCGCGATCGCTTCCGTGGCGGCCTTGAAGGAAGCGAGATGATCGTCGAACGCCTGCCGAGCTTCCCCTCGACGTCAGACGAGGATTCGGAAGAGAATTCGCTGCCCTAGGGCTTTTCGGCTTCCGGGACGCGGCCTGCCACGTGCGCTCCTTGCCCTATGGCAGGAACTCCGACCACTCCGACTGGCGGCTGGTCCTGGGGGAGGGGCGCGGCACCTGCTCCACCAAGCACGCCCTACTCGCCGATCTTGCTCGCGAGAACCGCCGGCACGTCGCGCTGGTGCTGGGCATCTACGAGATGGACGAAGACAATACCCAGGAAATCGGTACCGTGTTGGACCGCAACGGCCTCCCCTGCGTCCCGGAAGCTCACTGCTACCTGGCGCACGAAGCGCGTGCGTGTGGACCTGACCAGGGAGGTGGGAGGGACCGAACAAATACAAGGCTTCCTGCAAGAGGAGGAGATTGAGCCACGTCAGATCGGCGAGTACAAGGTCGAAGCGCACTGGGGATTCGTCCGCCGTTGGCGACGGAGCGAGGGCTGGACTCCGGACACGTCTGGCGGGTCCGGGAAGAGTGCATCGCCGTGTTGGAAGCTTAGCTACGAATCGAGCAACGCGCAAAGGAGGTTGCGGGTGACAAACTTCATCAATGCATTCTCGACCCACGACGGGAGCTGAGTTGGCGGGTACCGTCGACCTACCGGGCCCATGACTGATCGCCGAAGACGTAGACGAAACGATCGACAAGGACTTGCGACCGGGCCTCCTCGCTTCGTTCGCTCGCTTCGAGGCCCGATTGGCGCTCCCGCCTTCCCAGAGCACCAAGATGCCGACAGAGTCCAGATACCATGGCGAGGTGCCACGGGTTGGTGCGACAGGAACCGTGGCTAAAGGAGGCAGGGCATAGAGTGTGAAAGTGAAGTAGTTGACGGTGCGAGGGGCTATCCTCACCGGCACCGGCGGCACGCTGTCGTGCTTTAAGCTCACATATCAGGAGATGTCACGAATACCGGGTCGTGGGCCGTCTTGACAGCATGAAGCACATCGGCGGGGGCGGCCGAGCGATGAGGAGGACAAGGTGACCAACAGGACTTCGGGTGAGAGCCCGTCGGACGCGGCCCACGTTTTTGGCGAACATCGGAACCTACTGGTCTCGGTGGCCTACCGCGTCCTCGGAAGCGTGACCGACGCCGAGGACGCAGTGCAGGAGGCTTGGCTGCGCTGGGCAAACGTCCGTCACTCCGAGATCACCGACCCGCGGGCCTTCCTCGTGCGCGTCACCACCCGGCTGGCGATAGACCGGCTTCGCCGGGCGAAAACCCGTCGCGAGTCCTACGTTGGCCCCTGGCTGCCCGAGCCCATCCTCACCAGGCAAGACCTCGCAGAGGACGCGGCGATGGCGGAGTCCGTGTCGATGGCGATGCTGGTTGTGCTGGAGACGCTTTCGCCGCTGGAGAGGGTGGTGTTCGTCCTGCGGGAGGCGTTCGGGATGCCCTACGCCGAGATCGCCGACGTCCTGGGGCGCAAGGAGGAGGCGACTCGCCAGCTCGCCCGCCGGGCCCGCGACCACGTCCGCGAGCGCCGTTCCCGCTTCGACGCCGACCAGAACGAGCAACGCCGGGTGACCGAGCGCTTCCTCGAAGCGACCTCCACAGGGGACCTCAAAGCGCTCATGGCCGTCCTCTCGCCCGGGGTGACGCTGGTGGCCGACGGCGGCGGACGCGCGCTCGCGCCGCGCCGCCCCGTCCGGGGAGCCGACAAGGTTGCCCGCTTCCTGGTGGCGGTCGCGAACGAGGAGCGGACGGCCCAATTCCTGGAGTCCGTCGGGGACGAGCCGGCGCCGGGCCTGCGTATCCACCTGGCGCACGTCAACGGTGGCCCCGGCGTCGTGGCGACCTCGGGGGGCAGGCCGATCACGGCGCTCGTCCTGGAGGTATCGGACGGCTTGGTGCAAACCGTCCACCTCGTGGCGAACCCCGAGAAGCTGGCAGGCGTCCGAGGGATCGAGACGCCTTGATGATGGAATCGCTAAGGCGAGGAAAGGCTCCACCGGTCGTAAGAGAGGAGCCTGGAAGATAGACACGATGGGAGACGACTCGCACGTCTTGCTCACCGAAGTTCACGAGCGGAACCAGGAGCACGACGCCCGACAACGCAGCTCTCAGTGTGAGGCTTGAAAGATCCGGACCTTTACACTCTACGCAGGACTTTTTGAGAGTGGGCGATGCCGTATCGAACAAGCGACCTCTGCCGTGTCAAAGCAGCAGAATGTTCACCGTGGTCTACCGTCGTCTCCGCGAAAGCCCTACAAATAAGCCAAACAGGCCACGGATGCATAGGTTGCTTTTACGCCGAATACCGTCATTTTACGTTTGAGTTGCTGCACAATCTCTGTGTCTTGGGTCTATTACAGCGATTTTCAGTGTAGTTGACCCGCTCATCATGCTGCGCGCATAACCCTCGTCGGATGGTGTGCTCAACCGCTCGCATATGCATGGCGTGCATGGGTCAATGTCACCGCAACCCGCTGTAAGGCTATTTCCCGATTCATCGTCGATTCATCCAGAATTCATCGACGTCTGCCTTGGTAGAGTGGCCACGAATAAACACTGGCAACAGGTTTGGAAGCCGAAGGTTAAGGAGGTAAGGACTTGTTACACGGGTGCA
>DATDKB010000141.1:0-3981 GCA_036520255.1 Rubrobacter sp.
GCCGGCCTGAACCCCCGCTACCGCGAAGTGATGGAGACCTACCGCGTGGAGTTGGTGGAGCTGCCGTTCGAGAACGGGACCACTGACTTCTCAGATGTCCCCGACGACGTCTCGGGCGTCTTCGTGCAGAGCCCGAACTTCTTCGGGGTTGTGGAAGATGTAGGGGCGGCATCGGAGGCGGCGCAAGCGGTGGAAGCCCTCTTGGTCGCTGTGTGCGACCCGATCTCACTGTCCATCCTCGAAGCTCCGGGGAACCTCGGGGCCGACGTGGCGGTTGGCGAGGCCCAGCCGCTCGGGATGCCGCTGATGTTCGGCGGCCCCTACGCCGGCTACATGGCGACGAAGGAAGAGTTCGTCCGCCAGCTTCCCGGACGTATCACTGGGGAGACCATAGACAAGGACGGCAAGCTCGCCTACGTGCTCACCCTGCGCGGCCGCGAGCAGGACATCAGGCGCGCGAGGGCGAACTCCAACATCTGCACCAACCAGGCGCTCACGGCCCTGGCCGCGACCGTGTACACGGCGCTCATGGGGCCGGAAGGGCTGCGCGAGGTGGCGGAACTTTCGATCTCGAAGGCGCATTATCTCGCCGAAAAGCTGAACGAAGCCGGTGTGAAGCTCCGCTACCCCGACGCGCCTTTCCTGTGGGAGTTTGCCGTGGAGTTGCCGGATGTGGCGCGCGTGAACGGGGCCTTGCTCGACGCAGGGATGGTCGGCGGGCTCGATCTCGGGGACGGGGCGCTGCTCGTCGCTGTCACCGAGAAGCGCACCAAAAACGAACTCGATGCCTTCGTGGAGGTGGTTGCGGATGCCGTTTGACCTGATCCGGGAGAAAGGCCGCGAGGGCCGGAGAGGCTACATGCTCCCGAAGCCGGACGTGGAGATGAAAGAGCTGGAGACCGTCCTGCCGAAATCGGTGCTCCGCGAAGAGAAGCCGCGCCTCCCCGAGGTTGACGAGCCGACCGTGATCCGTCACTACACCAACCTCTCGCGCCAGAATGAGGGCATCGACACCACGTTCTACCCCTTAGGCTCCTGCACGATGAAGCACAACCCCCGCGCCAACGAGGCCGCCGCCGTCGTACCAGGCTTCGCGGGACTGCACCCGCTCCAACCAGAAGCGCAGGCACAGGGCGCGCTCCGCATCATGCAGGAGCTACAGGGTTTCCTCGCCGAGGTCTCCGGGCTGCCCCACGTCTCCCTGCAGCCCCTGGCAGGAGCACAGGGAGAGCTCACCAGCATCCTAATGGTCAAGAAGTACTTCGACGACGCTGAGGATGATGGGCGGACCACCGTCATCGTTCCTTCGACGGCGCACGGAACCAACCCGGCTACCGCCTCGATGGCGGGGTTCAAGTCGAAGGAGGTCGGGCTCGACGAGCATGGCTGCGTCGACGTTGACGAGCTTCGGGAGATGGTGCACGAGACGACGGCGGCGCTCATGATCACCAACCCGAATACTTGCGGCGTCTACGAGCGGAACATCGAGGAGATAGCGGCGGTACTGCACGAGGCCGGCGCCTTCCTGTACATGGACGGCGCGAACATGAACGCGAACATGGGCCGCATGCGTCCCGCCGAGGCCGACGTAGACGTCATGCACTTCAATTTGCACAAGACGTTCTCCACCCCGCACGGCGGCGGCGGCCCAGGCTGCGGCGCCATCGCCTGCTCGGAAGACCTCGCGCCGTTCCTACCAGACCCCGTAGTGGAGAAAGAAGACGACGCTTACCGCTTCGTCCGTCCCGAGAAGAGCATCGGGCGCGTGGCAACTTTCCACGGCAACTTCGGGCAAATGCTCAGGGCCTGGAACTACATCAGGATGCACGGTCCAGACCTCAGGGACGTGACCGACATGGCCGTCCTGAACGCCAACTACGTGCGGGCGCAGCTCGGGGGAACGTATCGAATCCCCTACGACGAGCTTTGCAAGCACGAGATCGTGGTGCAGCCCCCGAAGGGCAAGAAGGCCCTCGACATCGCCAAGGGCCTCATCGACTACGGGTACCATCCGCCGACCATCTACTTCCCCCTCGTCGTCAAAGAAGCGATGCTGATAGAGCCGACCGAGACCGAGTCGAAAGAGACCCTCGACGACTTCATCGGGACGATGCTGGAGCTCGCCGAGAAGAGCCAGGAAGACTTGGAAGAAGCTCCAACAGGCGCGCCGACGCGCCGCCTCGACGAGACCCGCGCAGCCAGGCAACTCAAGGCCAGGTGGTAGGGGTGGCGAACGCGGAACTCAAACATACCCCGCTCTACGACGAGCACAAGGAACTCGGGGCCAAGCTCGTCGACTTCGCCGGCTACGAGATGCCCGTGCAGTACGAGGGAATAAAGGCAGAGCACGAGGCCGTTCGTAACCACGCCGGGCTCTTCGACGTGTCTCATATGGGCGAGGCTTTCTTCCGAGGCCCCGACGCCGAGGCCGCCGTCCAGCGCCTCGTCACCCGCGACGTGGGGCGTCTGGACGTTGGACAGGCGGGCTACTGTGCGGTCTGCTACGAGGATGGAGGGACGGTGGACGACGTGATCGTCTACCGGCGCGAGGACGAGTTCCTGATCGTGGTAAACGCCTCCAACCGCGAGAAGGACCTTGAACACTTCCGGAAAAACACCAAAGACCTCGACGTAGAGGTCACAGACGAGTCGGACGACTGGGCGCTCATCGCCCTGCAGGGCCCTGAGGCCGAAAAACTCTTGCAGGACCTCACCGATGCGGACCTGTCCGGCCTCAAGCCCTTCCGGTTCGCAGAAGAGGAGGTCGAGGGTGTGGCGGCCATCATCTCGCGCACCGGCTACACGGGCGAGGACGGGTTCGAGATCTACCTTTCCCCCGACGGCGCCCCGCGCGTCTGGCGACACATCGTAGACGCGGGCGTCACCCCTGCCGGGCTTGGTGCCAGGGACACGCTGCGGCTTGAAGCGGGCATGTGCCTCTACGGCAACGAGCTCGATGCGGAGATTACGCCGCTTGAGGCAGGCATCGGCTTCGCGGTGCACCTGGACAAGGAGGTGCGATTTATCGGGCAGAGGGCGCTCTTGATCGAGGACGCCGAGGGGCTGCGCAAAAAGCTTGTCGGCTTCGAGATGGAAGGACGTGGGATCGCCCGCCACGGCCACCACGTAACGAGCGGGGCCGAGATCGTCGGCGAGGTCACCAGCGGCACCAAGTCTCCCACGCTCGACCGGGCCATAGGCCTTGCGCTCGTGGACCCCGGGGTGGATGATTGGTTCGAGATCGTGATAAGGGATAATCCCGTGCCGGCTAAGGCGGTGCCGCTACCGTTCTACAAGCGCGACAGAGGATAGGGGGAGGAGAACCTTGAGCGTACCCGGAGACCTGCAGTACACCAAGAGCCACGAGTGGGTCCGCAAGGAGAACGACACCGTAACCATAGGCATCACGGACCACGCCCAGGAGGAGCTGGGCGACGTGGTGTTCGTGGAGCTGCCCCATAAGGGGGCCACCATAGTGGCCGGCGATTCCTTCGGCACGGTCGAGAGCGTCAAGGCCGTCTCTGACCTGTACTCCCCGGTAGGAGGCGAGGTCGTCGAGGTCAACTCGTCTCTGGAGGACGCGCCCGAGAAGATCAACGACGACCCATACGGGGAAGGTTGGATCGTCAAACTCCGCGCCTCCGAAGAGGCCGACCTCCTCTCCCCCGAAGAGTACGAGAAGGTCGTAGAAGAGGAGTCGTAGCCGCGGGGGAGACCGCGTATCATCTCCACATCAGTACGCACTGGGCCACCTTCCGAAGCGCTGAAAGGCCCTCGACCGCGAACTCTTGTGTGGTCCGCCTGGCGCAGATCGATGCACCAGGTGAACGAATCGACTTCCGTGGGCCTACTGACTGTCGCCTTTCTCGGCGCGGTCCGCGTTGGCGTGCGCGGCCTCCTTGATGAAGTTGGCCAGGCCAGGGGCCTGCTTGTCGTAGTGCGAGCGGAACCGCTCGTCGCCCACGTACATCTCGGTGAGCC
>DATDKB010000142.1:0-5771 GCA_036520255.1 Rubrobacter sp.
CCCCGATCGAACGCATGAACATGAAGGGGAAGAAGAGCAAACCGGAGAGCCCGATCAACACGGCGGTCCCGGAGAAGAAGATGGAGCGTCCCGCCGTCGCCACCGTGCGCGGCACCGCCTCCGCGGTCACGTGGTCTTCCAGCTCCTCCCTGAAACGGCTGACGAAGAACAGCGCATAGTCTATGCCCAGCCCGAGGCCGAGCATCGTGGAGAGCGTCAGCGTAAACACGGACATGTCGTAAAAACCGGTGATGAAGTAGAGCACGGCCAGAGCAGTGAGCACGCTCGCGCCCCCGATCAACACTGGCACCCCGGCCGCGACGAGCGTCCCGAAGGCAAAGATGAGGATAACCACGGCGAACGGGAACGCGTACTTCTCCGCCTGCTTCACGTCCTCGTTGCTCGCATCCTCCAGGTCCTGGTAGACCGCCGGCGCCCCCCGTGACGTAGGTCTCGAGCTCTTCCGAGCGGACCTCCTCTCTTACCCCGTCGACCACGTTGCGCGTCTCGTCTACGGAGACGTTTGAGGTGATGATGGCATAAGACTTCTTCCCGTCCTTCGAAATAAAGCGGGAATCTTTGGACCCCGCGTAGGAGGCAACCTGGCGCACGTCGCCTAGCTTGCGCACGCCGTCGAGCGCGTGTTCCTGGGCGTCCTGGAACTCCTTGCTGCGGGCAGGCATGCCATCGCCCGTGAACACCACCGTCAGGGCCGCGGGGGAGGCGCCGAATTCCTCGGTCATCAAATTCTGCACCCTCTCGGCCTCCGAGTTAGCGCCCTCGAAACCGCCGCCCTTCAGGCGTCCCGAAAGCTCCGGTGCGAAGAAGGCGGACGCGATCAGAAGCCCGCCCCACGCCAGCAAAATGGCCCACCTAAAACGATAGGCGAGCACCCCGATGCTATGGAATATTCTCAAGTCTGCCCGCGATCTGTACCGCAGTACGTAACCATCGACGTTATGTTACCCAACTAGAGAGGGCGTTATCGTGTTTGGCTACACGAACCCGCGACCACCGTAGGAGCGGTTCGTGAGCGTCCGCGCCATCACGCAGAGGTCCGTGTCCCCCGGGGCAAGGTCAGGGTGAGGAGGAAACCGAGGATGGGCAGGGAGGCGATGATTATCATGGTAAACGAGAGCCCCGCGCTGTCGGCGACGAGGCCGAGCACCGGGGCGCCGACGCCGCCGAGCCCGATGGAGAGGCCCATCGTTATGCCTGCGGCGAGCCCGATGCGCCCAGGCAAATACTCCTGCCCCATTACCACCGTGATGCCGAAGGTCCCAACCGTGGCCGCGCCGACGAGGACCAGCAGCGCCATACCGACGAAGGGCCCGGCGAGGGTAAAGCATAAAATGAGGGGCGGCAATACCAGCATCGAAGCTCCGACAACCGCGCGCCTGCCGAATCGGTCGGCGAGCGGGCCCATAATGAGCGTTCCCGCAGCCCCGCCGAAGAGCATCAGGGTGAGGGCGGTGTTTCCCAGAGCCGGGGACAAGTTCAGTACGCGCTCGTAGTAGGAGGCGACGAAGGCCACGAGCCCAAAGTAGACGAAGGAGCGCACTATGACGACCGCGATCATGCGGACGAAAGGCCACCAGTGTTCCGGCACCGAATCCTGGTTCGCCTCCTCGCTCTCGACCGCCTCCGGTTTAAAAGTGAGCATCCGCGGCAGCTCGTGGAAGAGCACAGCGGCCATCGCTACGGCGGGCAGGGCGAGGAACAGGGACCCTGGCAGACCGAACAGGAGAACGAGCGGCGTGGTGAGGGCGGGACCGAGGGCAAATCCGGCGTTGCCGCCCACGGAAAAAAAGCTCATCCCCCGGGCCCGTCCTGATCCCGAGACGTAGTTGGCGAACCGCGCCGCCTCCGGGTGGAACGCGGCGACCCCGATCCCACTAGCCACAACGCACAGCAGGATCATGGGATAGCTCGGGGCCGCGCCGACGAGCGCCATGCCGCAACCCGCGAGCAACACGCCGAGCGGCATAAGTATCGGGATCGGCTTCTTGTCCGAAAAGATGCCGAAGAGCGGCTGCACGATCGAGGAGCTCACCGTCGCCGCGAACACGAGGGCGCCAGCCGCGGCGAGCGAGATCCCACGCTCCGCTGTAAGGAAAGGCACCAGCGCCGCAACGGCACCCTGGTTGAGGTCCGTGAAAAGATGCCCCGCCGATAGCCCGGACATCGCCCTCCGGTCGACGCCTTTTTTCAGGACCTCACTCAACACCGGTTCCTTCCAGACTAACGTTCACAGCCGCAGATGCTATCAGTCTTCCCGGATCTCGTACGGCGCAAGCAACTTCGTTTCCCCACCACGAAGCTCGGAGAGGGCCTCCCACGCCTCCCCCACAACCTCGACAACGGCCTGCGCGGGCTCTCCTGGAGACGGACGCCCGCCGCGCGGCGGGTTGACCTTGACGAGGACCTCCGGCACGTCGCGTTCTATGCCGCCGAGTTCCCTGGCCTTTCGCAACGCCTCGCGGAAGCCCCCGATCTCATCGACCAGCCCGAGTTCCAGGGCCTCAGTGCCGGTCCACACCCTTCCGCCGGCGATGCCTTCGAGGGCCACGGCGTCTATACCGCGACCGCGGATCACTCGGTCCTTGAACTCGTCGTAGATGTGCTGGATCTGGCCTTCGATCACCCGCAGCTCCTCGTCGTCGGGACGGCGGCTCGGGTCCAGAAGGCCTGCCCGCGCCCCCTTTTCCAGCCCGACGGGGTTGATGCCGAGCTTCTCGTAGAGTCCGCGCGCGACGGGACGGATGACGAGGACGCCTATGGAGCCCGTAACGGTGCCGCGGCGCGCGACGACGTGGCTCGCAGGCGCCGAGACGTAGTAGCCGCCGGAGGCTGCGGCGTTCCCCATAAGGACGACGACAGGCTTATTCGCCCCGATCCGCTCGACCTCTCTCCAGATCAGATCCGAAGCCAGCGCATCTCCCCCTGGCGAGTCGACGTGGAACAGCACGGCGGATATCCCGCGGCTCTTCTCCGCCACCCGCAGCGCCGCGACTACGGACTCGCTTCCTGCCTGCTCCGCACCCACGAGAGGTACCGGCACCGGCAATTTCCTGCTCCGTCCCCGAACGATCGCCCCTGTCAGGCTAACGAGCGCGACTTTTTTCCGGCTCCGCATCCGGTAAGGCACACGCAAAGCCTTACTCGTAGGGTCCCACTCCGCGAGCCGGGCGCGGCGGTTCTCGGACCCGAGCCTCGCCGGCAACTCGTCCTCGTAGAGGGCGCCGTCGAGCAGGCCCTCGGAGAGGGCCACTCGCGCGCCGTACGGCGCCAGGTCTATCCTCGTTCGCACCTCTTCGGCGGAGATGTGTCTGCTCTCGGAGATCGCGCGTACCACCTCCTCGTAGCGGCGATCGAGGAGACGCTCGACCTGCTCGCGCGACTCGTCGGAGAAGTCGTCGCGCACGAACCTCTCGCCCGCGGATTTGTAGGGTGAGACGGTGACGACCTCGACCTCGAGGCCGAAGTTGTTCAGGGCGTCTTTGAGAAAGTCCACCCTGGCGCGAAGCCCGGTAACGTTCAGGCCGGCGAGCGGGGTGGCGAGGACCTCATCCGCGGCGCAGGCGAGGTAGTAAGAGCGGGTATCGACGGGATCCGCCAGGTAAGCCACGACCCGCTTTCCGCGCTCCCTGAACGCCAGGATCTCACCCCGCAACGCCTCGATCGCCGCCCATCCGGCATCAAGGTTCTTGATACGCAAGATCACCCCGCGCGGACGGCCGTCGGCGGAGATGCGGTCCAGCCTCGCCCGCAAACGCTCCAGCGTGGCCGGGCTCGGTCCGGGAGCGAGGCGGCGCCTCAGAAAGCCAACCGGCGTCTCGAACTCCTGCAGCTGGCCGCTGACCTCGATCCAGACAAAGTCCGGCGGCCTGCCCAGCAGGCGAGCGCGGGCGTTGCGCATGAGGCGCCAGAGATTCACCAGGGTGTTGATAAACAGCGACATCTGGGGGCTATGGTACACCCCAACGCGAGAAACGCCGTATGATAAACTCGCAAATAGGAATGGTTACTGATCGTCAAACACTGCATGAGGAGACCCCCAGCGTACCCGAGGTTCGCCAGAAACTGCGCACGTCAGGCTACACTCTCACCTCCCAGCGCAAGGCCGTCCTTGAGGCCCTGTCCCGGGCGAAGGGGCATCCCTCCGCCGAGGACGTGTACCTGATCGTCAAGCGCGACAACCCGCGCATGGCGCTCGGTACGGTCTACCAGGCGCTCTCCGTGCTCGAGGAAGTGGGCATCATAGGCTCCAAGCGCTGGGCCGAGTCCCCTACGCGCTACGACCTGAACGTCGAGCCGCACCTGGACATCAGGTGCACCTCGTGCGGCCAGGTCTCCGAGGTTCCAGGCGTCGATCTCGGCGGCGTCGAAGCACGCATCAGCGAGAATACCCCCTACAAGGTTACCCGCGCGACGATGGTCGTCGAGGGCCTTTGCCCCGACTGCATGGGTAGCTAGTCAGCGTTTCAGCACCGCAGCTTGTCAGGTACTTCTGCTTCGTCGGATGTCTCCGACCGCGTTCCCTGGGGCTTTACCGCGGGCTTGCAAGGCGTTAACCTGTCGGCCATCGTGGTGGCGAGGGTAATACAAGAGAGGCGATCATGAGCGAGGACCCCAGGGACTCGATGGCCGGGCTCGCGGAGGGCATGGAAGCTGCCGGAGCCCTGATCGAAAGCCTGGAAGGGGAGGTGGAGAGCCTCAGGGGCGACCTGGAGGATGCGTACGCGGCCCTGAAAGCAGCCCAGGAGGAGGTCTCCTCAAGGGCCGACGAACTGGAGACGAAGGAGCGCGCCCGCATCGAGGCGGAGCGGGAGGTCGAGGACCTGAACGCGGAGATCTCCTCGCTCAAACAGAGGCACTCGAACGAGCAACTCCGCCTGAGCAACAAGCACATCAACGAGCTAGCCGAGGTGCGCCGAAAGCTGGAAGAACAGCGACTGGCCGACGTGGGCGCCGCTTCCTCTGATTTTCGCCTCGACGACATCAAGGAAGCATTCAGGAGCGAGCGCGAGTCGCTGGAAGCGCGCCACAGGGAAGAGATTGAAGCCCTCAAGAACGCCTCCGAAAACTGGGAAGAGCAACTCCGCACGAGCTATCAGGAGCAGGAGGCCAGGCATGCGGCTGAGCTCGAGGCGGTTCGCGAAGAGAACGCGCAAAGGGAACATGAACTGGAGCGTTCCCTGAAGGAGGACTTCGAGCGGAGGCTGGCCGAGGAACGCGGCGCTTCCGAGGAGCGTCACAAGGCGGCCGTGCAAACCCTCAGGAACGCGGCGGCCGCGCGCGAGCTCGAGCTCCAGAAGGACTACCAGACGGTGGTCGAGAGGCAGCAAGGTGAGCTAGAGGCGCTGCGCGAGGAACTCGACTCTTCCCGCCAATCCCTGGAGGAGCGGCGCCGGAGGGAGCTCAGGGAGGTCAAGGCGCTGACGGAGCGGCGCGAGAACGACCTGAAAAAGACGCACGCGGCGAGGCTGGCGGAGACCAAAGGGTCGGCGGACAAGAGGATCTCCGCCATCCAGGCCCAGCGGGAGGCGGACATTAGGGCCATGCGGGCGCGTCACGCGGAGGAGACCGGGCAACTCCGCCGCAAGAACGCGGAGCGGCTCGCGGCGGAGGACGAGCGCAGGAAGGCGGAGACCTGGGTCCTAGAAGAACGTCTGAGGGAGGCTACGGTCCGGCGCGAGACTGAGCTGCGCGCCTACACGACCCGTCTGAAAGAGCTCGAGGCCACCAGGCTAAACGAGAGGTCATCAGCG
>DATDKB010000143.1:0-4591 GCA_036520255.1 Rubrobacter sp.
CAGTTACTATCTACCACGGAGGTACTACACAGTGGCCACCACCGCTAGCAACATCGACAAGACGGCCCGCACCGCCCAACAGATGGCAGAGGCCCAGCGCGACTCCTTCGAGGCCATAGCCGAGAACTTCGCCGCCGCCCAGCGTCGCACCATCGGGATCGCCGAAGGCGGGCTCGAGTTCGTGAGGCTCCAGGAGCAGAACGCCAAGGCCGCACAAGAGTTCTTCGCCAACGGCGTAAGGCTCTTGCAGCTACAGCAGAAGAACGCCGAGTTCGTGCAGGGCTGGATGGTCGAGGCCGTAGAGGTCGTGCGCGAGCAGACCGAGCACAACGCGCGCACGGCCGAGGCCTTCGCGCGTGCCGTGAGCAGGCAGCAGGAGAGCATGCGGGCTCTTACCCAGGGTTGGGTCGGTGCCTACCGCGACTTCTTCTCTCCCTTCGCCTACGCTAGGCAGGGCGTGAGGACCCTCCAGCGGGCCACCCAGCAGAGCCTCGAGGCAACCGAGCAGGTAGCAAGGCAGGGTCTTAGGGCCTCCGAAGAAGCCACCCGCCAGGGCCTTAGAGTAGCCGATGAGGCCACAGAGCAGACCGAGAACGTCCTTCGCCAGACCGAGAAGGCCACGCGCGAGGCGGAGCTAAGGACCGCCGTCTTTAGCGCGCTTGGGACCACCGACTACGACGCGTTGACCGTCGAGGAGGTCTCCAAGAGGATCGAGGGCCTCCCCACCGAGCAGCTCAAGAAGGTGCGCAAGTTCGAGAAGAACAACAAGAACCGCGAGACCCTCATCGAGCAGATCGACCGCAAGATAAGGGCCAACAACAACTCCTAAGGCGAACCCTCTAGAACGAGACGAGAAGGGCCGGGACTAACCTCCCGGCCCTTTTCTTGTGCTTCACATCCCCCTCGTTACTCGTCCCGGCGAACTTCCTAGAACCCCGTCATGGCGAAGTTCTAAAGCGGTTTGCAAAGGCACTGGACCATCCGGCACCATAGAAGGATGAAAGCCTACTCTGAAGACCTGAGAAGGAAGATAGTCAAAGCCGTCGGCGGGGGCTTGGGCAAAAGCGAGGTGGCGCGAACCTTGGGTGTCAGCCTCTCTTCGATCAAACGTTACGTCGGTATGGCACACCAGGGGAGGTCTCTCACTCCGAAGAAGCCTCCCGGCTTGCGCCCGAAGATCGATGAGCAAGGCAAGAGGCTCCTCCAAGCGGACCTCAAAGAGCGACCGGCCGCTACCCTCCCGCAACGCCGAGAGTTCCTGCAGCGCATGGCGGGAGTACGAGTTAGCGACTCGACGATCTCCCGGGCAATAAAGCGTCTGGGGTGGAGTCGAAAAAAAGATCGGTGGGTGCCTCCGAACGCGACGAATGGCTCAGGGCGGCCTGGCGAGTGATGGTGGCTGAAAGGATCGACGCGAGGCGACTGGTGTTCGTGGACGAGTGCGGCACCAATACCTCGCTTTCTCCCCTCTACGCCTACTCACCCAAAGGGCAGCGGGCGCGTTGTTTGGCGCCGCGCAACTGGGGCGCGAATATCACGCTGCTTTCAAGCATGAGCACGGAAGGGATGGGGCCATCCCTGGCAGTAGAAAGCAGCACCACCCGCGAGGTGTTTGAGACCTACGTCGAGCACGTCTTGGCACCTTCGCTCAAGCCAGGGCAGGTAGTGGTGATGGACAACCTCTCATCTCACAAAGGCGGGAGGGTAAGCGAACTGATCGAGGAGAGGGGATGCGAGCTGTTGTACCTGCCGCCCTACTCGCCCGATCTCAACCCCATTGAGGAGGCCTTTGCCAAAGTAAAGGCGTCGCTGAGGAAGTTCGAGGCGCGCGCCCGCGAAGGTTTGGTGGAAGCGATGGGCAGGGCACTCGATGCTGTAACGGCTGGGGATGCATGGGGTTTCTTCGAGCATCGTGGCTACCGTGTGGCAGCTCAATTGCTATGACAGTCGCTCTAGGTATCGGCCAGGTACTGGTGGACCAACCTGACCGCCATAGCGCCCTCGCCCACCGCGGAGGCCACTCGCTTGATCGAACCGCTGCGCACGTCGCCCGCCGCGAATACCCCTGGCAGGCACGTCTCGAGCAGGTACGGCTCCCGCGAGAGTTCCCGCCAGAGATCACCATCGAGCACTGAACTGCTTAACTCCCCGCCCGTAAGGACGAAGCCGCGTTCGTCGAGTTCGACGGCTCCTTCGAGCCAGCCAGTGTTGGCCTCCGCCCCGATGAAGACGAAGAGCGCCCTGGCATCGAGGGTCCAGCGCCCGCCCGAGCGGTTGTCCCCGACCACGACCCCCTCTATACGGTCCTCTCCAACGAGTTCTCGAACCTCGGTATTTGCGAGCAGCTCGACGTTCTCGGCGTCCGTGACCCGGTTGACGAGGTAGCTGGACATGCCCTTGCCCAGGTCGTCGCCCCTAATGAGCAGGTACACCCTGCGCGCGCGTCCTGCGAGGAACAGCGCCGCCTGACCCGCCGAGTTACCCCCGCCGACGACCGCTACCTCCTCGCCTTCGAACGGTTGAGCCTCGGCCGCGGTGGCGGCGTAGTGGACGCCCACGCCCTCGAACCGCTCGAGGCTGGGCACCTCTAGCCTGCGGTAGCGGGCCCCGGTCGCCACTATCACGCTTCGCGCCACCACTTCGCCGGCCTCGGAGAGCCCGATTCGGTAGTGGTCGCCCTCCCTATTAACACTGAGCGCCTCCTGGGGCACCGCGGTCTGGGCGCCGAACTTATCTGCCTGGACCAGGGCGCGGCTGGCCAGCTCGAAGCCCGAGAGGCCCGCTGGGAAGCCCAGGTAGTTCTCTATCCGCGAGGAGGTGCCCGCCTGCCCCCCCAAGGCCGTCGACTCGAGTGCCAGGGTAGAGAGGCCCTCGGAGGTCCCGTAGACCGCCGCGCCGAGGCCTGCAGGACCGGCTCCCACCACGACGAGGTCGTAGGTTTGTTTCCGGGGGACGTCTACCTTGAGGCCAATGGCCCGGGCAAGCTCGGCGTTCGTCGGGTTCTCGAGTACATCTTTGCCCTGCCAGATGGTCACGGGCGTCTCCGACGCGTCCGTACCGAACCTCTCGAGCAGGGCTTCGGCCCCGGGATCCTCCTCGAGCTCGATCCAGACGTGGGGCAGGCGGTTGCGGGTCGCGAACCCCCTCAGTCGCGTCGCGTCACTCGAGTGGCGGGATCCTATTATCCTCAGGCCGAGACCCGCCCTCACGCTCCACGCGCGCCTCGCGAGGAAGGCCTTGAGGATGATGTCCGAGAGGTTGGGCTCCTCGGTAACGACCTCCTTCAGCCGCTCGCGGGAGATCGCCAACACCTCCCCGCCCACGCGCACCACGGCCGAGAGGTAGATTGGCTGCCCGGCGAGCATGTTAAGGTCGCCTACGAATCGGCCCGGGCGCATAACGCCCATCGTCCGCGCCTCGCCGGCGAAGTCGTCGATCATTTCTACCTCGCCCTCGAGGACGACGAAGAAGTCGTTTTGGGTGTCGCCCGCCCTAAAGAGGACCTGCCCTGCCTCCGTCATCCTCGTCTTCCCGTATCGCCCGAGGATCTCGGTCTGGTCTTCCCTCAGCGCCGGGGCCCTCGTACTGCGGATCTCACCGGATCGATCATGCATTGTGCCCCCTCATCTGTAACGCTTCCTGATGCAAGCATAGCGCCTCCTACGGCAGACCGGCGCATGCCTACAATTGCGGGTTGTTGCTTGGGCGTTCCTATAGGTTACAGGCACAAGCGAACTTCGGAGAGACCCGTCAACTCGAAGTTAGCAGAAAACCCCACGAGCGTAAGTCAAACTCTGATTAGTTGCACTCTCCGGCCACCATCCTCGGTAAGTAGGGCACGAAACCGGAGCCTGGGTGATTTGGGACTCACGTGCAGGTACGAATCCCGAACTACTAAAGTGCCTGAGCTGATCTTCAGCGCTCTAGTGGATGATGACGGTGCCCGGAACGTGCGCTTCGAGCGGGCTTTCTGCACCTAATGCTATCCAGGGAGCCGTATATCTATGAGGCACCCAGACATCTTGTGATCACCTACTTGACGCCTAAGGGCCGAAAGCTCCCTACCCGAGACACCTAACGCTACGCGTATGCAGATTTCTGAATACGAACTTTGGAAAATAACCCTTCCAGAAACTGTCTGATAAATCGTTGTGCCGCCATCGGGTGCCCGCGTTCGGCGGCACGAAAGGCGCCGAACCAGCGCTTTTGGCATCGTTTCGGGCTTCCTCCAAGGTCCATAGTGAGCCTTTTCTGGAATTATCAGACAGGTTCTCCACGCATTTGGGTGAATAAGGGCATGAAGTAGGGCCGGGGCGTTGTCTGCGTGGTGCCGGGATAGGCGCATCCGCGCATCCCCACGTTCGCGCATTCCTATCCAGCACTACAATGTGTAGCTGCGCGTGATGAACGAGGAGATTGGCCCAAGAGGAGGAGGAGGTTGCCCTTGATCGACCACACCGGCATCGGCGTCGCGCACGTCGGACGTTCCGCCGCCTTTTACGACGCCGTGTTGGGCGCTTTGGACCTCCGGCGAGTCATGCAGCTTCCCGAGAACGAAGGGACGGACGGAATCGGCTATGGAGTAGATTAC
>DATDKB010000144.1:0-2060 GCA_036520255.1 Rubrobacter sp.
ACCGCGAGAACGACGATCCGTAATCCGCACTGGGTGTACGTAGGGGCGGGTTTGAAACCCGCCCAACGACGAACCGCCTCTCACCACGAGGTGTAACCGCCGTCGATGACGAGGTTCGTTCCGGTGGCGAAGCTCGCCGCGTCCGAGGCGAGGTAGAGGACGGCGGGGGCGATCTCCTCTGGTTCGGCGAGGCGTCCCATGGGAGTCTGTGAGAGCCAGACTTCGGACCATTCGCTCCTGGACATGCCAAGCTCGGTCAGGGGGGTCCGAATGTAACCGGGCGAGACGCTGTTGACCCTGACGCCGCGTGGGGCCCACTCGCCGGCGAGGCTCTTCGTCAGCGTTATGACGGCGGCCTTGGAGGCATTGTAGGCGGACTGCGGCTGTGGATGGTTGGAGATGATGCCAGACATGGAGGCGATGTTGACGATGGAACCGGAACCGCGCTCGAGCATGGCCCTCCCGACCTCGCGGCAACACCAGAACACGCCGTTGAGGTTGACGGAGATGACGGAAAGCCACTCCTCGTCGGGGACTTCTTCAGAGGGGATGTTATGCACGATACCGGCGTTGTTGACGAGCACGTCTATGCGACCATGCTGTTCTAGGACCGCCCCTACAAGATCCCGCACGGACGCAGGGTCGGTCACGTCGGTATGGACGAAGGTACCTTCGAGTTCCTCGGCAACATCCGGGCCGGTCTCATCGTTGACCTCGGCGATGACCATCTCCGCCCCTGCGCCGTGGAGCGCACGTGAGATCGCAAGACCCAGGCTCTGGCCGCCGCCCGTAACGACCGCTACTTTGCCCCTTAAGGAGAAGCCGTTCTCTCCGTCCATCTCATACCTCCTCGCTGGTACTCAGAAAAGCGTGTAACCACCGTCGACGACTAGAACGGAGCCGGTCATAAAGCTGGAGGCGTCGCTCGCCAGAAAGACGATGCTGGGGCCGAGTTCCTCGGGGGTGGCGTAGCGTTGCATGGGGGCGTCTTCGATCCAGTGCTGCCGAAACCGTGGCTCGTCCACGGGGGCCATCGCCGTTTTGACGTAGCCGGGGGCAAGCGCGTTGACCCGAACGTTGTATGGCGCCCATTCCGCCGCGAGGGACTTGGTCAACTGGTGGACGGCGGCCTTTGAGGCGTTGTAAGCGGGCTGCCACTGGGGGCGGTTTACGATCATCGCCGAGATAGAGCCGATGTTGATTATGTTGCCGCCGCCCACTTCGATCATGCGCCTTCCTACCTTTTGCGCGCAGTGCCAGAGCCCGTGCACGTTGACGTCGAAGACCTCGTGCCACTCCTCCGGCGGAACCTCGGTGGCGGGCCTGTGGTAGCAGACGCCGGCGTTGTTGACCAGGATGTCTACGGGCCCTAGGCGTTCGGTCACCTCCTCTAGCATCATGTCCACTCGCTTGGGGTCGGTAACGTCGAGGTCCACAGCTATGGCTGTGCCGCCGGAGTCGGAGATCTCCTCTGCGACCCTTTCCGAGCGCTCGCGGGTACGGGCGGCCAGCGCAACGCCGGCGCCGGCCTCGATCAGCGCCTTCGCGAAGGCTTCGCCCAGACCCGTATTGCCACCGGTAACGACGGCAGTCTTGCCCGTAAGGTCGAAGGCGTCCAGAACGGCCACTGAGCCTCCTCTCCACTCTACCCGGACGGTCCCGTAGGGAGCCCTATTCAGGCTCCCCATGCTGGATCTCTTCTCCCTATTAGAACAAGAGGGTAAACAACACGGCGCCCAGGATGCCGCCTATGATCGGTCCTACGACGGGGATCCAGGAGTATCCCCAGTCGTTACCGCCTTTGCCCGCAATGGGCAGTACGGCGTGCGCGATACGTGGCCCCAGGTCACGGGCCGGGTTGATAGCGTAGCCTGTGGGGCCACCCAGCGAGAGTCCGATACCGAGGACGAGTAGGCCGACGAGCAATGGGTTGATACCACTCGCTATGACTGCCGCGGCACCCCCTCCGACTGCCCCCGCATTCGCAATGATACCCAAGACGCCGAAGACCAACACGAAGGTGCCGATGATCTCGGTGATGAGGTTAGCCGGGGTGTTAT
>DATDKB010000145.1:0-16095 GCA_036520255.1 Rubrobacter sp.
TGATCATCTGCATCTGCTGCAGAAAGTCCTCGAAGGTGAACTTGCCGCTCATGAGCTTCTTGCCTTGCGCCTCGGCCTCGTCCTGGTCCATCTGCTGCTCGGCCTTCTCGATGAGCGTCAGAACGTCGCCCATGCCAAGAACCCGACCGGCCATCCTGTCCGGGTAGAAATAGTCGAACTCGCCCATCTTCTCGCCCTCGGAGGCGAACTTGACCGGCCGCCCCGTCACGGAGACGACCGAGAGCGCGGCCCCGCCGCGGGCGTCGCCGTCGAGCTTGGTCAACACCATTCCGTCGAAATCGGCGTACTCCTGGAACGCCTGCGCCACCTCGACTGCGTTCTGGCCGGTAACGACGTCGAGGACCAGCAGTACAGAGTGCGGCCTGGACACCTTAATGACGCGACGGATCTCCTCCATCATCTCCACGTCGACGACCTGGCGGCCAGCCGTGTCGACGATCACGAAGTCGTACCCGCCGTCCCTGGCGTCCTTGATCCCGCGCTCCGCGATCTCCTCAGGCTTGGGTCCTGTACCCTCCGTGTAAACGGGCACCGAGAGCTCGCGCCCGATCTGCTGCAACTGGTCGATGGCGGCGGGCCGGTACGTATCGCAGGCGACGAGGTACGGGTTCTTCCCGAGCTTCCTGACGAACAATGCCAGCTTCCCGGCGGTCGTGGTCTTGCCGTGCCCGTTGAGGCCCGCGAGCATCACGACCGTGGGCGGCCTCGATGCGAACGAGAGCTTGTGGGCGGTTCCGCCCATCAGGTTCGCGAGTTCCTCGTCGACTATCTTGACTACCTGCTGGCCGGGGCTGAGCGCCTTTGAGACCTCCGCCCCCGTCGCCCGCTCGCGCACATTGGAGACGAACTCCTTGACGACGCCGTAGTTCACGTCGGCTTCGAGGAGCGCGAGGCGGATCTCGCGCGTAACCTTCTTTACCTGATCCTCCGTAAGATTGCCGCTGCCGCGGACACCGTCGAGCGCCTTGTTGAGCCTCTCGCCTAAAGTATCGAACATCTATAAATCTCCAAACAATGCTTCCGCAAACTCGCGGGCGTCGAAGGGGTGCAGGTCCTCGACCTGCTCCCCGACCGAGATGAGCTTGATCGGCACCCCGATCTCGTTTGCTATGGCGAGCGCGATACCGCCCTTGGCCGTACCGTCGAGCTTGGTGAGGATGATCCCCGTGAGCCCCGCGACTTCCTTGAACATCTTGGCCTGCCTGAGCCCGTTCTGGCCCGTGGTCGCATCGACCGTCATGAGCACCTCGTGCGGCGCCCCTGGAAGCTGTCGCTTTATGACCCGCTGCACCTTGTCCAGCTCCGCCATAAGGTTGACCTTGGTGTGCAGCCTGCCCGCCGTGTCGACGAGCAGCACGTCGGTACTCTCACGCCTTGCAGCCTGTATCGCCTCGTGGGCGACAGCAGCCGCGTCGGCGCCGCGCTCGCGGGCGACCACAGGGGTACCCGTCCGCTCCCCCCAGGTCTGCAGCTGCTCGATGGCCGCGGCCCTGAAGGTGTCTCCGGCGGCGAACATCGTCGTCCCTGGCAGGAAGCGGGAGAGCTTACCGATGGTCGTCGTCTTGCCGGTGCCGTTCGCACCGACCATCAGGATCACCGTCGGCGTATGCGAGATGTCCAGTTCGACCGGCCCTTCGAGCATGCGGGTGGCGTATTCGATCATGAGATCGCGCAACTGCGCACCGCTAGTGATGTTCTTCTCCAGGGCCTCCTGCTCCAGCTCGGCGACGAGCTTCGCCGTGGTCGGAACCCCGACGTCGGAGGAGATCATGATCTCCTCTACCCTCTCCCAGAACTCCTCGTCGTCGACGTCCCTGAACTCGGCTACGGCGGCATTCAACTGCCCCACAAACGATGCGCGGCTGCGGCTGAGACCCTTCCTGAGCCTGCCGAACCATCCCCCGGACTCCTGCGCCTCTGCGACTGCCTCGGCGTCGGGCTCCGCCTCGACGGGTGTTGGCTCCGGCAACATCTCTTTGATCTCACCGACGTTCGCTTCCTCGACTTCCCACACGTCCTCGGGGGCTGGCTCTTTCCTCTCCGCCTGCACTTCTTCCGCGGTGGGTACGTCCTCCGCGAGCACGTCGTCGGTGAGAGCAAGATCCACCGTATGGTGGCCGTTGCCTTCCTCGATGTCTTCGGCAGCAGGCTCCGGTTCGCTCGCTACCGCCGGGCCGTTCTCCTGCTCTCCGTCTGTGCTCTTTCTGAAAAAGTTACGCCACGAACGCGCCATAGGCGACTTCTTACTCTCCCTGCAAACGCTTCGACACTACAGTGGTGGCCCCGGAGGCCTCTTGAACTACCCCGTAGAGCACGTCCGCCGCGGCCATCGTTCGTTTTTGATGGGTGACCAGAAGGTACTGGCCGTTTGCCCGGTGAGAGTCTACCACAGAGAGAAATCTGGCCAGGTTGAGATCGTCTAGCGCCGCCTCAGCCTCGTCCAGGATGCAGAACGCCCCCGAACGTCCCCCCGGCCTGCTTAGAAACACGCTGAACAAAAACGAGAGCGCGAGCAACGCCCTCTCCCCCCCGGATAACACACGCAACGGACGCCAGCCCTTCCTCCCTAGCCGGAGCCCGATCTCCACCCCCTCCTCAGAGAGCTCCAGAACCCCGGATGACCCGGCGAGCATCCGCGGCACCATCTCCCCAAACGCCTCGCGAACCCGCCCGAAAGTTTCCGAGAAACGCGACTCTATCTCTCCGTCCACCGATTGTATTATGCGTCTAAGTTCGTCGGCCGCGGCCTCGGCATCAGCCCTCTGCGAAGATACGAACTGGTGGCGTTCGCGCAGGTCCTCTTCCTGGGAGACGGCGAGGAGGTTTACGTCGCCGAAGCGCTTCAGTTTGCGGGCGAGGGCGTGGCGTTCTGGGTCGGTGTTCTCACCGTGTTTTTCGGCTTCGAGGCGGGCGGTCTCTAGGGTGGCGCCCCACTCGGTCTGAATTTCCGTGCCGGCTTCGGCGGCCGACGTCTCGGCCCTCGCCACGTCGTCCGCGACTCGCTCGGCCTGCGCGCGGGCGGTTGCCAGTTCGCCGGCGAGTTCGACGGCCCTGCGCGAGAGAACGGCCCGTTCGTGGGAGGTCCCCTGCCGCGCTTCAGTTCTCTCGCCCTTGGCTTTCCGCAGCCTATTCCTACGCGCCCTGACCGCGGCGACGGCCTCGCCCGCGGCCCGAGAGACGCGGCTGGCGACTACCTCGGTCTGGTCGATCTCGCCCGCTGGCGTCCGCTCCAGCCGGCGAGAGATCTCCGCCCGCCGCTTCCTGCCAGCCGCGAGGGTCGCCTGCAGCTCGGACAACCTGTGGTCAGCGTCCGAGAACGCTACGCGGGCCGCGTCGGCGGCGGCCGTCGCCGAGGCAAGTTCGCCGACCGCGTGCTCCGCTGCCTGCGTGGCTGCATCCAGCGCGAGTTCCATCTCGGACGCTTCACGTGACAGGGCCGCGGACTTCTGCTCGCGCGCGAAAACCTCTTTGCGGGAGGTCTCGGCAGCCGCCTTGCGGCGTCTGGCTTCGCGTGAGATCAGGGCCCGGGCTTGGGACACGCGACCGGCGAGGGATAAGAGAGCCTTGACCTTCCCAGCGAGCGCGTCCAGTCGGGCTCCTACGCCAGATAGGTCCTCTCTCAGGTCGTAGACAAGGCCCCCAGGACCGTTCTTCAACCCCTCCACGTGTTCGGTCCAGGCGGCGAGCCGGACCTCGCGGGCGAAGGTGCCGGAGCCGGACCTGAGGCTCACCCCTGTACGCGTGAGGCGGAAGCCGTCACGCGTGACGGCCACGTAGCCGTTGGCGTTGGCACCGTCGCCGGGTCGCTCGACGACGAAGATACCCGTAAGGAGGCGTTGCACGGCCTCCTCGTAGCGCCGGTCCATAATGTCGACGCATTCGACCAGGGGTTTCCCTGGCACGTTGCCGTTCGACGCCATGGCCCTCGCATCGAGGCGGACTGCCACGGGCTCGCTGGTCGATAGAAGCTTCATGCCCTCATCAAGGTTCTCCGCGAGGACGCCTGCGCCGTACTCTCCAAGGGCTGCTTCGACGGCCACCTCGTAGCCGGGGCGGGCCCGTATCACCTCGTAGAGCCGCGTGCCCGAGCCGGCCGGGGCGGTCTCCCGCAAGGCGCGCACCCTCGACTCTGCCCTCCCGACGGCGGCCGCCAGCGCGCCGCGGCGGCGGCTGATCTCTTCTGAAAACCCATCCATCCGCGCGAGCGCGCCATCGACCTCGTCCCGCAACCGCCGGTTCTTCTCTGCGATCGCCCGATCACCGATCCGTTCGAGGTCAGGGAGTACGGCGCCGAGCCGCGAGAGTTCCTCCTCGGACATCACGTTCGTCCGGCCACGGTCTGCCAAACCGGCGATGCGGGCACGAAGGCCTTCTAGTTCGCGCGAAAGCTTCGCCCTCTCGCGCTCGGCCGTCACATTCTCCTCCCGCGCCCGCGCGACCGCCTTGTGCATCCGGTCCGACTCCTCCCGCTTCCCGGCGCGCTCGGCATCAAGCTCGGTGGACCTCGCTTCCAGGCTCTGCACGGTGCGGGAGATCCGGTCCAGCTCGGCTTCAAGGCGGAAGATGGCGAGCCGTCTCTCTCCCTCGTGCCCCCGGCCCGCCTCGATGCGCAGGACGGTCCTGTCAGAGCGGAGGGCCCCGGTCCGCAGGTCTTCGGCGACATCCTCCAGAGCTTCGAGCATCAGATCTGTTTTCCTGAGGTTGTCTTCCAGGCGGCGAAGCCGCTGTTCGACGCTCCGCTCCTCTTCACGCATTTCCCGCTCTGTGGCTGCCAGTTTTGTCACCTGCCCGATGGCTTCTTCCGACTTCTGCCTCAGGCCGTCGAGCTCTCTGGTTGCGATCCTGTAGAGGTGTGCCAGGGAGAGCTCTCGGAAGCGGCTTTCGACCTCCCTGTACTCACGGGCGGCTTTGGCCTCCCGCTCTATCCTGTGTAACTGCGCTTCCAGCTCCGCCTCGAGTTGGCGGCTCTTCTCCAGTTGGGCATCGGCCTTCTCCAGCCTGCGGCTGGCGGAGACGCGCCGCCTCCGAAAAACACCGAGCCCCGCGGCTTCTTCCAGCGCCAAGCGAGTCGCGGCGGCTCCGCCAGCCACTATCGAGTCGACGGCACCCTGGCGCAAGATGCTGTGAGGTCCCAGGCCGACTTCGCCGGCCACCGAGCGGACGTCCGCGAGTCTGGCTCGGGAGCCGTTTATTCTGTACTCCGTCTCACCCGAGCGTGAGATGCGCCGCGAGATCGAAACCTCCCCGTAAGGCAGCGAGATCTTACCCTCATCGTTGTCGAGCACCAGCGTAACTTCGGCCGCGCTCGCCGCCGGCAACGTCTCGGAACCCGAGAAGATCAAATCCCCCATCGCCCCGGCCCGCAACACGCCCGGGCGCTGCTCCCCAAGCGCGAAAAGCACGGCGTCGATGATGTTGCTCTTCCCCGACCCGTTCGGACCGACGATCGAGGTGATGCCCCCCTCCAGCGGCATCCTCACCGGCCGAGCGAACGTCTTGAAACCCTTGATATAGATCGCCGACAGCACTGAATTGGCATTTTACGCAACTTTCGTACGAAACGCACGAAGAAAAGCGCAGCAAAATAGCTATCAGCGCGCTTCGGACTTCGGCCTACGCTTGTCGGCATGGCGCCTTGAGGGGGGCTTTGTCAGCACGATCCGGCCCGCGGCCTCCGCTCTCAGGAAGGCGTTCAGGGGCGCCATCGCGGGAGTCTGATCTGACCACAGCGAGCGGGCCCTCGGGCGCGGCCAGGCGAGGCCGAAATGGCAAAACCTGACAGGGCGCGAAGTGCCGTACTGACAAACGTAAGCCGCAAGGCCAAAACGCGCTGACCAGCTGCCGCAGGCCCGCAGCGAGAGCCAGAACACGGTTCGATTCGAATAGACTCCGTGTGAATTGCTGGTCTAGCGAATTATCGGGAAGTTCAGACCTTATGCCTGAAACCTGCATAGCGTAGCTACGCCCCGACATGCACCTCGACGGTGGAACGTGGGACGGGACGAATGCCCAAAATTTCGAGCGCGGTGCGGGCGGCGGTTTGCTCGCTCTCCTTTATAGAACTACCAGTACCTGTCGTGACTTCTTTTCCCTCAACGGAGACCCGAGAGGTGAAGCTCGGCCTGTGGGCGGGGCCTTGTTTGGAGATCACACGGTATGTCGGCCTCAGCCCGTCGGCCTGGAGTGTCTCCTGAAGGAGCGTCTTCCAGTCACGCAGTTCGTCGGTATCGACTTCGGCGGGGTTGAAGATCTCATCTAGGGCGCTGAGCACGAGATCCCTGTCTATAAGGTATGCTGCCCCTATTATCGCCTCGACGGTGTCGGCGATCACCGAGTCGTTCATAACGGAGCTCTCGATTATTTCCTCAATCCCCTCGCTCCTACCGACGGTCGCGAGGAAAGACTTCCTTACGAGGTGCGCCCGGATGCGCGTGAGATCACCTTCGAGAAGCTCGGGGTAACCGTGGAAGACGAGCTCGGCGACGCGGCTGTTCAAGACGGAGTCGCCGAGAAACTCGAGCCGGCCGTTAGATTCGTAGGGATCGGCGACGCTCGGGTGGGTGAGCGAGCGCTGCCTCAACGGTTCCGGAAGGATCGCTATGAGGTCCCTTATAGACATCTCCTGCTCTATTCTACAGTTGTGAACGCGATCACGACATTGTGACCGCCAAAGCCCATGGAGTTGGAGATGGCGGCTTTGAGATCCGGCGCCTCGGCAGCCTCGCTCCCGACGTAGTTCAACTCTTCGCAGTCGTCGGCCAACTGCTCCAAATTGATGGTAGGAGGCACGACCTTGTGCTTGAGGGCGAGGGCGCACATGATGCCCTCGGTGGCGCCGACGGCCCCGAAGGAGTGCCCCGTCATGGACTTCGTGCCTGATACCACCGCGTGCGGCACGACCCTGGATATAGCTTTCGTCTCTGGTCCGTCTCCCGTCGGCGTGGAGGTGGCATGGGCGTTGACGTGGCCCACGTCCTCGGCTGCTAGCCCGGAGTCCTCGAACGCCGCGATCATCGCCCGTTCCACGCCGCGGCCTTGTTCGTCGGGCGCTGTGACGTGGTAGGCGTCGGTGGTGCGACCGTAACCCGCAACGGCGGAGATCGGCTCCGCGCCGCGACGCTCTGCGTGTTCCTCGCTCTCCAATACGACCGCTCCGGCCCCCTCGCTCATCACAAAGCCGTCGCGACCCTCGTCGAAGGGGCGGCTGGCACGGGTGGGCTCGTCGTTGCGGCGGCTAACCGCGCGGATCGCGCAGAAGCCCGCCATGGAGAGCGGGGTGATTGGGGCTTCCGAGGAGCCGGCGATCACCACGTCGGCGTCGCCGCGGCGGATCAGCTCGAGCCCTTCGGCGATGGCTTCCCCTCCCGTGGCGCAGGCGAGGACGGGGCACTGGCTGGAACCCGTGGCGCCGAGCACTATGGCGAGTTGTCCCGCTGCCATGTTCGGGACCATCATCGTGATCAGGAACGGGCTCACCCTTCCTGGACCGCGTTCTTTGAGGATCCTGTACTCGCGCTCCCAGGTCGAGAGCCCCCCGATGCCGCTGCCCATCACTATGGCGACCCGCTCGGGACGCTCGCGGATCAGGTCGACGATCCCCGCGCTCTCGGCCGCCTGCACGCCAGCGGCTATGCCGAGCTGGGCGAAGCGGTCCATCCTGCGGGCCTGCTTCTTGGTCATGAAGTCTGTCGGGTCGAAATCCGAGCATTCTCCGGCGATCTGCGAGGGGTAGGGCGAAGGGTCGAAGAGCGTGATCTCCCCGATGCCGCTTTTGCCGTGCAAAGCTGCATCCCAGAAGTTCTCCGTCCCTGTGCCGAGAGGCGTCACGGCTCCCGTACCGGTTATGAGCGCCTTCCCATTAGAGGTAGGCTCGGTCACGCGGCCTGATGCTCCATCACGTAGTCGACGGCCTCCTCGACCGTGGTGATCTTCTCGGCATCCTCGTCGGGGATCTCCATCCCGAACTGTTCCTCGAGCTCCATGATAAGCTCCACCAGGTCGAGCGAGTCAGCCTCAAGGTCCTCCCGAAAGGAAGCGTCGGACGTCACGTCGCCCTCGTCTACCCCCAACCTGTCAGCGGTGATCTCCTGTATCTTCCCGAGGACTTCTTCGCGATCCAAACCGTCTCCTCTCCAACACTTATGCAAACTACAATCAATCAGTTCAGCGATAGCGCGTAGTGTAAACCGAAAACGGCCTACTGCATAGTCATACCGCCGTCCACTGCCACGGTCTGGCCCGTAACGTATCCAGCGCCCTCGCCAGCGAGGAACGCGACGACCTCGGCAACCTCCTCCGCATCCCCAAACCTGCCGGCCGGCACCTGGTCCCTGATCTGGTCCTTGACCTTCTCCGGCAAACTGCCCGTCAACTCCGTCTCGACGTACCCGGGCGCGACCACGTTGGCCGTGATGCCGCGCTGCGCCACCTCCCGCGCCACGCTCTTGGTGAAGCCGTTAATGCCGGCTTTCGAGGCGGCGTAGTTGGCCTGCCCGGCATTCCCAACGAGCCCGACGACGGATGAGACGTTGACGATCCTTCCCCACCTGGCACGGATCATCGGCCGCAAAACGGCTTTCGTACACAGGTACGTACCCTTGAGGTTTGTCCCGATCACGTCGTCGAACTCTTCTTCTTTCATGCGCATCATGAGGTTATCCCGCGTCAGGCCTGCGTTGTTGACGAGGATGTCGATCCGGCCGAATACCTCGGTCACACCCTTGATAAGCGCCTCGACATCTCCAGCCGAAGCAACGTCGCCCTTGAAGATCTCACACCGCACCCCCGCCGCCCGCACTTCCTCCGCCGCGCTCTCGGCGGTTTCGTCGTTCGAACGATAAGAGATCGCCACGTCTGCACCCTCGTTCGCGAGGCGCACGGCCACGGCGCGGCCTATGCCCCGCCCGCCGCCGGTTACGATGGCTACACGCCCTTCGCCGATCACGGGACTTCCCCCCTATCCGCAAAGGCGAACATGAGCTCCGCCTCGCAGACGCGCTCGTCGCCGACGGTGGCCCTGCTCTTGCCCCTTCCGACCCTGCCCTTGAGGCGGACGATCTCTACTTCCATCTCGAGCACGTCGCCGGGGATAACCTGCCTGCGGAACCTGACGCCGTCTATCCCGGCGAACAGCGCGAGCTTGTCGCTGTGGTCACCACCCGCCATGACACCGACGGCCCCGACCTGGGCCATCGCCTCGATGATGAGCACGCCCGGCATGACGGGGTAGTCGGGGAAGTGGCCCTGGAAGAAGGGCTCGTTCTGGGTGACGTTCTTGAGGCCGGCGGCCCGCACCCCGGGTTCGAGCTCGTCGATCCTGTCCACCAGGAGGAACGGGTAGCGGTGCGGGATGAGCTGACGGATCTCGGCCGGCCCAAGCGGCACCTTCACGAAAGCACCTCCCCAGCAGTTTTGCCCGCCACGTCTTTTCTCTTGAAGTCCCGCAGCATCCTGATCAGAGTCCCGTCCTCCCCCGCTTCGAAGATCTCACGCACCCCCGACTCCAGCAGCCGCTCCACCACGGCGACCCAGCGCACGGGCGAGAGCATCTGATTGCGCAACGCTTGCCTCACCTCGTCCGCCGTCGTCAACAAAGCCCCATCCGTCGCCCCGACCATCGGGATTTCGGGTTCATCGAACTCGACCGCTTCAAGCAAGCTATCCATTTCTTTCGCGGCCTCCACCATGAGCGGAGAATGGAAAGCGCCTGCCACCTGCAATCGTATCTTGCGCCCCCGCAGGCCATCCGTGACCTCGTCCAGCGCGTCCATCCTCCCGGAGACAACGGTCTGGCGGGGGGTATTGAAGTTCGCGGCGACGACGGCACCGCCGGACTTCTCGGCGGCTTCGACCACGGCATCGGGGTCGGCGCCGATCAGGACGACCATCCCGCCGGGATTCTCCCTGGATGCCTCGTTCATCAGACGGTCCCTCTCGGCCACCAGACGCACGCCGTCCCTGAGTCCGAGGCTCCCTGACGCGTGGGCGGCGGCGTATTCGCCGAGCGAGTGCCCGGCCACCACATCGGCCTCGATGCCGGCGTCCCGCAAGCGGTAGTGGAGGTCCACGGAGCTGGCGAAAACGAAGAGCTGGTAAGGCACCTCTTCGTCACCCATGTAGTCCAGAACGGCCTCGCGGGCGGTGCCGGAGATCTCACCGCCGACGCTGCCCTGGCCGGGGAAAACCACGGCCCGCTCCGTTCCATCCATCCCTAGATCCTGTAAAGGTTCGCGGCCCAGGTGAGGCCGAACCCGAAGCCTACGGTAACGACGTACTTCCCCGGCTCCAAGGCATCGTAGATGTCCGGATAAGAAAGCGGGATGCTCGCCGCCGACGTATTCCCAAACCTGTCGAGGTTGATCACCACCCTGTCTTCGGCCACGTCCATCTTCCGCATCGCTGCGCGTATTATGCGTGCGTTTGCCTGATGAGGTATGACGTACTGGACCTCGTCCGGCGAGAGCCCGTTGCGGGAGAGGAGCTTCTCGACCATATCGGGCAGAATCTTGACGGCGAATTTGAATACCTCTCTCCCGTTCTGGAAGAGTTTCTCGTCGTCGCCGGGGTGGCCCGCCCGTCCGAGCGGCGCCCCGCTACCGTCGGCCCCGAGGATGTGGTCCACAAAGCCTGACCCTCCGTCGCCGCCATCGAGCACGATGGCGCCGGCGCCGTCGCCGAAAAGCACCGCGGTCGAGCGTTCGTTCTGGTCGACGATGGTGCTCATCGCGTCAGCCCCGATGAGCAATACCCTGCCCGCGGCGCCCGAGCGGATCATGGACGAGGCTACGGAGGCCGCGTAGGAGAACCCGGCGCACGCGGCGGCCAGGTCCATCGCGCCCGCGCCCGGCGCCCCGATCTCTTCTCCTACCAGACAGGCGACAGAAGGCATCGATTCGGGTGCCGTCGAAGTGCCGCAGATGACGAGGTCTACCGAACCGCCTTCGACGCCGGCGTGCTCGAGGGCTTTCTTCGAAGCGTCGATGGCGAGCGTCGCGGCGTTCTCGTCTTCTGCGACGAAGTGGCGCTCCTTGATGCCGGTGCGCATCGAGATCCACTCGTCCGTGGTGTCCAGAACGCTCTCCAGGTCCTGGTTTGTGACGACCCTGCTACCGAGGGCCCTACCAACACCGACGATCCTGCCGGCCGCGCCGTTCAACCCGACCTGCCTTCGGACAACCGGAAGTTGTTCGCGGAGATCGCCCGCTGCAGCTCCTCTGTCAGGCCGTCCCCGGCGCGAGAGATTCCCCGCAGGGCGTTCTCGATGCCCCTCGCGCCGGAGTTTCCGTGACCGATCACGACCACCCCGCTCACGCCGAGCAGGAACGAACCGCCGTAGTTTTCGGGATCTACCGTGTCCCGCACCCCGATCAAGCGCGGACGAAGAATGCCGGCCGCGAGCTTGCTCAAGACACCATCCGTGATGGCGCTTCTGACCATGAGAATGATCTCCCGCGCCACGCCCTCGGCGGTCTTGAGAACGACGTTGCCGGTGAAGCCGTCCGTCACGAGCACGTCGGCCACATCGCTCCCAATGTCCCGTCCCTCGACGTTCCCCACAAAGTGGACTCCAGACTCGTCAACGAGACGATAAGCCTCCTTGGCGAGGTCGTTTCCCTTCCCCGGCTCCTCGCCGACGTTGACGAGCCCCACCCGCGCCTCGCCGTTCAGACCGAAATAACGTTTCGCGAACACGCCTCCAAGAATAGCGAAATTCAGAAGATCGTGCGGCCTGCAAGAGACCGTGGCCCCCGCATCGAGCAGCATGACCGGCGAAGGGAATGGGAGCATCGTGGCGATCGCCGGCCTGCGGCAGCCTTCGAGGCGTCCCATCCTCAGCAACGCTGCCGCGACCGTGGCGCCGGTGTTCCCGGCGGAAAACAACGCATCCGCCTCCCCGTCGCGGACCATTCTGGCTGCCACGGCGACGCTCGCGTCAGGGTTCGCCCTTAGCGTCGTAGATGGTTCCTCATTCATACCAACGGCCTCGCCCGAGGAACGCAGCGAGACGTTTTGCGGGAGATGGGGGCCCAGCTCGGGCTCCATTGTTTCCTGCCTGCCGACGAGGATGAACTCGTCGTGCGGCAACCCGCCCGCGGCTGAAATGGTGCCGGCGACGACCTCGCGCGGGGCGTTATCTCCGCCGAGGGCGTCTACCGCGATACGCACTGGTCGGGTTAATGCTAAACATCCTCCAAGGCGACGGCCGTGCGGCCCTTGTAATAACCGCACTCGCGGCAAACCCTGTGCGGGACGTGCGGCTCGCCGCAGTTGGGGCAGGCGACGAGGCCTGGGCCCGTGAGCGCGTGATGCGCGCGGCGCTGGTTTCTGCGCGCCCGCGACGTCTTCTTCTTTGGTACGGCCATGAGAATACCTCCTGGTTGCTACTTGCTTACTGTTTAGAACCGCGAGACGGAGATGCCGTCGAGACCCCGCCAGCGCGGGTCGACCTCGTCATCGTTATCCTCGGGTTGCACAGGTTCCGTGCCAGGCAAAAAGACCTGCATCGGCACCTCGGCCGGCAGGACGCGCTGCGCGTAGCGCGCCAGATCGAGGGTCCAGTCCTGGACTGAGAGCTCGGGATCTTCCGGCCCCGATACTAGCTCCGAGTCACCGAACTCGAGCTCGAGCTCGGTCGGCTCCAGCGTGCGGTCGCAGGTCGTCAGCACCGTGGCCCTGACCAGCACGTCCAGGTGCAGGCCCTCGGAGAGGCGGGTGACGGCCACGTCGGCCTCGACCTTCGTGACTTCGTGATTGCGCCCGTAGAGGTCGAAGGGTTCGACGGAGAACTCGGCACGCTCCTCGTGCCTGTCTCCGACCTCCGCGCCGGGTCGTCTGAGCGGGATCAAACGTTTCATGAGGGCTAGTTTACCGCGAGTTATTGTTCCTGGACGCCCTGCAGCTTGGTGCGGCCACGCTGCACGGCCTCCAGCAGCTTGCCCAGGTTGTCTTCCAGGTTCGCGAGGACCTCGTCGGCATAGTCTTCAGCGCCCAGGCGAATCTCGCGCTCGCGGCGGCGGGCGTCTTCCATGATCTCCGCGCTCCGCTTCTCGGCCCTTTTCAGGACCTCTTCTTCTGAGGTGATCTTCTCCGCCTCATCCTGGGCGCTTCGGATGATGCGGTCGCTCTCGCTGCGCGCCTCGTCCAGCATCGCCTGGCGCTCCTTCACGATCCAACGCGCCTGCTTGAGCTCCTCGGGGATGGTCTGGCGCATCTGGTCTATGATGTCGAAGGCGGCGTCCCTGTCGATCATCGCCGTGTTGCCGAAACCGGGAAAGCTCCGCGCGTCCTCGACGAGTTCTTCCAACCTGTCTATCAGTACCAGTACATCCATCTTCTTCTCGCTATCCTTCGCCTACGATCCCTGTATCTTATCGTCCGTGCCTGAGTATATCTCCGTCACGGTCTCTAGTATGCCGTCGGGCACGAGCCCGCGCACATCGCCGCCGAGCGAGGCTATCTCCCTGACCGCGCTCGAGGAGAGGAAGCTGTGCTCGGCCGAGGCCATTATGAAGACCGTCTCGAGCTCGGGGAACATCGTCCGGTTGAGCTGCGCCTGCTCGAACTCCGACTCGAAGTCCGAGACGGCCCGAAGGCCCTTGACTATCGCCCGCGCACCCTGCTCCCTGGCAAACTCCACCAGGAGGCCGTCCATCACCTCGACGGAGACTTTTTCCACGTCGGCGGTCACCTTCTCTATCAACCGTGCCCGCTCGACGGCGGAAAGTATGGCCTGCTGCTTGCGACGGTTCGCCCCTACGGCTACGACGACGTGGTCGAAAATCGTCGCGGCGCGACGGATCACATCCACATGACCCGTGGTTACGGGGTCGAAGCTACCGGGACACACAGCCACGATCATTGTCAGCTCCGAGCGTCCAAGTATGGTAATGAACGTGCCGCCGTAGCGGCGCGTGACCCCTTTCCTGCGTCCCGTGACCTCAGCCGGAGCCTCGCCGCTCTCGATCACGACCCTTCCTCCGGGCGTGAGCAGAGAACCTAGCCGGTGCAAGATACTCCCGACCTCCGCCGCAGCGATTCTATATGGTGGGTCCGCGAAGATCAAATCAAAGGCTTCGCCACGCTCTTCGAGCCATCCCAGCGCAACTTCAACCTCCCCACCAACCACCTCAGCCCGATCCACGAAATGGGTCCTCCGAAGGTTCTCGTGGATCACGCTCCTCGCCTTCCTGTCCCCCTCGACAAAGACGGCCAAGTCGCTCCCACGGCTGAGCGACTCTAAGCCTAGCGCACCCGTCCCAGCGTAGAGGTCGAGCACCATCCCGCCTTCGAAGTACTGTCCCAACGAGTTGAATAGGCTCTCGCGCACGCGGTCGGCGGTGGGCCGCACGTCCTTCGGGACGGGCGCTAGCCTCGTACCGCGGGCGGACCCCGCTATGATCCTCAAGTAGCTATTCCCTGAAGAGCCACTCGACATCGGCGCCGAGGAGTTCGCGAATCTCACGCCTCAAGGGCCTGTGGTCGGGCCGCTTTAGCGTCGGGTCCTCGGCGACGAGGGCGAAGGCCTCCCGACGCGCCTCGACGAGGATGTCCATATCACGCAACAGCTTGGCCACCTTCAGGTCGGGCATGCCGCTCTGGCGGCTGCCGAAGAGTGTTCCCTCACCGCGGATGGCCAGGTCTACCTCCGAGAGCTTGAAGCCGTCCTGGTGCTCGGCTAGCGCCTCGAGGCGCCGTTCGGAGTCGTCGGTCTTCGGGGCGCCGACCAGAAAGCATTTCGGGGGATGGAGTCCCCGGCACACGCGGCCCCTGAGCTGGTGGAGCTGGGAGAGGCCGAAGCGCTCGGAGCCTTCGATCACGATCGCGCTCGCGTTCGGCACGTCCACGCCGACCTCGACCACGACGGTCGAGACCAACACCTCGATCTCCCCCGCCCGGAACCGCGCCATCACCTCACGCTTGTCCTGGGCCTTCATCCTGCCGTGCAGCAGCCCGACCCGCCTCTCCGGAAAGACATCCTCGGCAAGCTCTTCTTTCAGTTCCTCCGCGGCCCGAACGTCTTCGAGGGCTTCAGACTCCTCGACGAGCGGGCAGATGACGTACGCCTGACGCCCATCATCAAGTTCTCGCCTCACCTCCTCATAAGCTCCGAGGCGCTCAGCGGGATCGACGATCGTCGTCTCGACCGGCTTTCTTCCCGGCGGCAGCTCGTCTATGAGCGAGACCTCCAGGTCGCCGAAGAGCGTGAGGGAGAGCGTCCTCGGTATCGGGGTGGCTGTCATGACGAGGGTGTCAGGCGTCGTACCCTTCTCGCGGAAGACCGTCCGCTGGCCAACCCCGAAACGGTGCTGCTCGTCCACAACGACGAGCGATAGGTCCTCAAAATCCACACCCTTCTGGATCAGGGCGTGCGTCCCTATGACGACATGGGCCTCGCCCGCGGCTATTTTCTCCAGGACGGCGCGCCGCTCCGCCGCGCCCTGAGAGCCCGTCAGAAGTACGACGTTGACCGGAAGCCCGGCGAGTGCCGCCGAGATCGACAAGAGATGCTGCTCGGCGAGGACCTCGGTCGGGGCCATGATGGCGCCCTGTCCCCCCGCCTCCACAGCGGTGAGGAGCGCCGCGACGGCTACCACGGTCTTGCCGCTCCCAACGTCCCCCTGAAGCAGGCGACGCATCGGTTTCTCCCTACGCATGTCACCAAGAACTTCGGCTATCACCCGCTCCTGGGCGCCGGTCAGGCCGAACGGTAGGCTTTTCAAGAACGGGTTGAGGAGGCTACCGTCGCCGCGGTGGCGGCCGCCGACTTCGGTCCGCTCGACTCGCGCCTTGCGGGCGGCCAGGCCGGCCTGGATCAGGAACAGCTCGTGGAAGATCAGGCGCCGCATGGCCGCCTTCAGGCGCGTCCGCTCCGTCGGGAAATGGACCTCGTGGACGGCGTCGTGCAGGCCTGGAAGTTTGTGGCGCACGAGCACGTCGGCCGGCAGCGGGTCGAGGATGCGGTCCGCCGCGTCTAGGGCGCGGTGGATTAGCGTCCTCATCCTGCGGGTCTGTATGTACTTGTTGACGGGGTAGACGGGCACGAAGCGTCCCGCGTGCGGGCCGTCTTCGCCCGCG
>DATDKB010000146.1:0-3649 GCA_036520255.1 Rubrobacter sp.
GTCCTCGGGAGCGATCCCGAGGTCGCTCCCGGCGCCGAGCCGACCTTGAGGGAGGTTCGCTGGGTAAGCGTCGATGAGCTTCGGGGGATCGAGCTTCTGCCGGATTCCGTAAAGGGTCGTCTCCTGGAGGACGCCGGCGGCGGATGGACCCCGAATGACGTCTACCTGGGAGGCTCTGGTGGGTAACGCGCAGGGCGATTTGCTCTCTGTGGTCGCCCTGGATGCGGCCATCGCGGGGTTCGTGATCGGGGGGTTCTGGGTCTCGGTCTTCCTGATGAGAAACTTCGGCAACAAGGTGGGTTACTCCCTGGCTCCTCTCGGGTTCTCGCGACCGAGCGGCGGTGTCCTTGGAGGAATCGCGGTCGGGATGGTCGTCGGCGTCTTCGCCATCGTGCTCAGCTTCGCCGTGAACCCGCTCAGCGCGTTCGTCCTCGAACGACTCGGCTACTCGGCGGAATCGACGGTTCAACGACCGTTTATGGAAGGGCTCGCGGGCTGGGTGCGCGAGAGCCCGGGTGTCGCCGTACCCGCGATAGTCCTGGTCGTCGTCGTGTTCGGTCCCGCCGTGGAGGAGTTGGTCTTCAGGGGCGTCGTCTTCAACGGCCTCTACCGACTGGGGATCTGGATCTCCTCAAGATCCATCGGCAAACAGGACCAAGCAATACCCCACGGGAAGGCGCTTTTCGTGTTCCCGGCGCTCGCGTCTTCCTTTCTGTTCGCCCTGCTGCACCTGGAGCCGGTGCTCTTGCCCACCCTCCTGATACTCGCGATAACCCTGTGCGCTCTTTTCCAACGCACGGGCAGCCTGCTGCCCTGTGTCGTCGCCCATGCAACGTTCAATTCCTTCGCCATCTCCATCATCGTCCTCGATGGACTGAACGTTCTGAACGTACCGATTTAGAAGAGCATTTCAGCTTTGCTTTTTGTTGAATGTGTGATTCTCGAGTGGGTTGATACCTCAGCGTTTGTCTGGCATTCGGAGCGGTTGTTCTCCTACGTAGCGGGCTCTGGGACGTATGAGCGAATCGCTCTCGTACTGCTCTATGGCGTGGCCGATCCAACCCACCGTCCTGCCGAGGCCGAATAGCGCGACCGCCCCGCCGGCCGGCAACCCCAACGCCCGCCCGACCGTCGCGAGCGCGAAGTCCACCGTGGGACGCCCACCCAGCAGGCGCAGAACTTCCCAGGCAACGGCTTCGGATAGTGTGACGGCGGGACTTTCTGGGTTCGTCTCGGCCACCAGGCGCAGCAAGCCGGCGCCGCGGGGGTCGCCTTCCGGGTAGAGCGAGTGTCCGAAGCCAGGGATGCGCTCCCCACACCTGAGGCGGCCGGAGATTACCGCCCGCGCGTCGCCCGCAACCTCAGCCTCCCGCAAAAAGGCCTCGGCGAGCTCGATCTCCCCCCCGTGCTTGATCCCCCCGAGCGCCGCAAGCCCGGCGAGAACTACGGCGTAGGGACTGGCCCCCGACGAGGCGACACACCGGGCTGCGAACGTCGAGACGGGCAACTCGTGATCAGCGCAAAACACGAGCGCAGCATCGAGCAGCCCGGCCCCGATCTCTCCGGGACCCCAGCCACGCCCCAGCGTCTCGGCCAAACTTGGAGCGTCTTCCCCTGCGGCCGCCTTTGTCATCAGGCGTAGTATCCTGGCTCCGGTGCGCGCGACGGCGGAAGGGCGCAGATCGTAGGCCGCGGGGTCCTCGGCGGCGGCGAGGGGGAGCAGGACCTGGAACATCTCGACAGGTGGCATCCCGGCCACGCTGCCGAGGACGGTCCTGATGCGCCCGGAAAGCGGCTTCTCTTCGCGTAGGAAGAGATCCGGAGCCATCGCCTCGTCGCCGGTCCAGACGAGGGCAGCGACTTCCTCGATGCTCTTCTTCCCCGCGAGATCCACCACCTCGCGCCCCCTGTAGTACAACCTGCCGTCGTCAATTAGGGTGATCCCCGACTCCATCACCGGCGTGCCCCAGCGCAACGCACCCTCCACAACCCCGTCAGGGTCCCGCCTGCGCTCCTTCCTCTCCTTGAGCCTCCGTACGTCCTCTGCCCGATACCGCCTGTTGCGCTTCTTCCCCTCCACCGCCTCAGACCGTACCATCCCCCGACTTACGTACGCGTACAACGTCGAAACGCTTACCCCCAACTCCTCCGCAGCCCGCCCGGCACTGAGATATCTCTCATCCAATAGTCAGCCTCCCTTGCTCTCCTGGTCTACTACCGTATATCGACTTGATTTGTAAATCAATATTGATACATATTCCATCGAAGGTTACCATTAACAGCCACAGGTCGGATCGAAAGGACGAAGATGGGCGAGAATTCTGGTACTGGCTTCGTTGCCGGACTCGAGGATGTGGTGGCGGCCGAGACCCGGCTGAGCGGGGTGGACGGTGAGGCCGGGGAGTTGATCATCGCGGGGTTCCCGGTTGAGGAGTTGGCGGGGCTGGCGTCCTTCGAGGAGGTCGTCTACCTACTATGGAACGGCGAGCTACCCGACGCCGACTGGTTGGCGAGCTTTCGGGGCGAGTTGGCCGGGCGGCGTGAGGTGCCGCGGGCTACGCTGAACCTGTTGCGTTCTGTGGCGGCCGAGAAGGTGCCCGTCATGGACGCGCTGCGCATGGCGGCAGGCACCGTGAGGACGGGCGCCGACGACAAGGAAGCGCTCGCGCTGGTATCCTGTCTGCCGACCATCGTTGCGGCGTACTGGCGGATGCAGGGGGGCGAGGAGCCGGTGGCTCCCAACCCCGAGTTAGGACATGCGGCCAACTACCTGTACATGCTTACGGGCGAGGTTCCCGGCGCGGAGTTCGCGCGGGCGCTCGACACGTACCTGGGCGCCGTATCGGACCATGGCATGAACGCTTCGACTTTCGTCGCGAGGGTTATCGTCTCTACTCGATCAGACTTCGTTTCGGCGGTGACCGGTGCCATAGGGGCGCTCAAGGGGCCGTTGCATGGTGGCGCGCCGGGACCTGTGCTCGACGTTGTGTTCGAGATCGGGGAGGCTAGTAGGGCCGAGGCGTTCCTGCGGGAGAAGCTGGGGCGTGGCGAGCGGCTCATGGGGTTCGGGCACAGGATCTACCGGGTCCGCGACCCGCGGGCCGATGTGCTTGCAAGCGCTGCGGAGCGACTGTACACGACCGACGGGGACAAGGGGCTATACGCTCTCGCATTGGACGTGGAAAGGACGGCGCTGCGCCTGCTCGCGGAGCACAAGCCTGGTAGGAACCTGCAGACCAACGTCGAGTTTTTTACGGCGTTGCTATTGCACGGGCTTGGTGTGCCGACAGAGCTTTTCACCCCCACCTTCGCGGTCGGCAGGGTTGCGGGGTGGACTGCGCATTGTTTCGAGCAGAGGGCGCTCGACCGGCTCATCAGGCCGCAGTCGGAGTACGTAGGGGCAAACGGCAGAAGATGGGTGCCGCTGGAGGAGCGGTAGGAGGGACAAAAACGACCCCCGGAGAAGTCCGGGGGCCGTACCCTTCTGAGCGTTACGCAGGTATCCCGTCTTTTCAGCACGTCCGCCTTCACTACATGGGAGGCGGATAAAGTAACCCAGGATCCCGCCGGGTGTTTTGGTGGGCCTAGGTCAGAGCCACCTCTCCCAGAAGATACCCGCGACTACTACTCGATGCGTCTATCTGGATCA
>DATDKB010000147.1:0-4665 GCA_036520255.1 Rubrobacter sp.
ACCTACGCCCAGGCCATCGGCGTGGACCTGGAGAACCTCTACTTCTCCCAACCGGATAACGGCGAGCAGGCCCTGGAGATCGCGGATACTCTCGTCCGAAGCGGCGCCCTCGACGTGGTCGTCATCGACTCCGTCGCGGCCTTGGTGCCTAGGGCTGAGATCGAGGGTGAGATGGGCGACTCTCATGTGGGGCTCCAGGCCCGCCTGATGAGCCAGGCCCTCAGGAAGCTTTCGGGGTCGCTTAACCGTTCGGGGACGACCGCCATTTTCATCAACCAGCTGAGGGAGAAGATCGGGGTCATGTTCGGCTCGCCGGAGACGACGCCGGGCGGAAGGGCGCTGAAATTCTACTCCAGCGTGCGGTTGGACATCAGGCGCATCGGGGCGCTCAAGGTCGGCACCGACGCGGTCGGCAACCAGACCAGGGTCAAGGTCGTAAAGAACAAGGTGGCGCCGCCGTTCAAGACGGTTGAGTTCGACGTGATGTACGGTGAGGGGATCTCGCGCGAGGGCAGCCTGCTCGACGTGGGCATCGAGAACGACGTGGTCCAGAAGAGCGGGGCCTGGTTCGCCTACGGCGACGAACGCCTCGGGCAGGGCCGCGAGAACTCCAAGCAGTTCCTCAAGGAGAACCACGAGATCCGCGAGCGTATCCTCGACGACATCTACGACAAGCTCGGCTTCAACGAGCCCGTCGAGGAGGTCGCAGAGGAGCCCGCCAGCCAGGTGTTCTAGAGCGGCCAGCATTTCGGCTTGTCAGCAGCCCAGCAAAAATGACAAGCTGAGATTCTGTAGGCCGTTGCCTCTGTTCCGGGAGCATCGATGCCCGAGATAACCGATGTTCGGGAGCGCCGGGGCAAGGCCAGGGTGTTTGTGGACGGGGAGTTCTGGGCGGAGTTGGACGCGGGCGTGGCGATCGAACGCGGCCTCCGGGAGGGGGCCGCGTTTTCGCGTGAGGAGTTGGATCGGGCGCGGGTGGCGGGGGAGAGGCCAGTTGCGATGGGTCGCGCGCTCAATTTGCTCGGGTACAGGGCACGCTCCGAGGCGGAGATCCGGGAGAGGCTCGGGCGTTACGGTTACGCGGGGGAGACCATCGAGGCGGTCGTTGTCCGGCTCGAAGAGTTAGGGTATCTCGACGACGCTGAGTTCGCGCGGCTCAAGGCGCGGGAGAAGGCGCGGAGGTACGGGCCTCGGCGGGTCTCTGTGGAGCTTAGAAAGAGTGGGGTGGTGGAGGAGCTAGCCCGGGAGGTTGTCGAGGAGGAGTTCGCGGGGCGTTCCGAGGTGGGAGAGGCTCGATCCGCTGCCGCGCGGCGGTATAATGGGCGCGGGTCCGACGCGGAGGCGCGGCGGGTCTACGGCTTTCTGGTCCGTCGGGGTTACTCGGCGGAGGTTTGTGTCCAGGTCGCCCGGGAGTATCGGGAACCTCCGGAAGCCTGAGGGAGAGTAGAGCTAGCTCGATGCCGGGCCGCCGTACTCGCGGCGGGTCCGCTGGAAGGACAACTTGTGAATGTTTTGTTGCTGGTCCTTGGACTAGTCCTCGGCGTAGCCATCGGCGCTGTGCTGGGATATTTCGTTTCCAAGTCACGCGTGGACAGCCGCCAGGCGCAGGCCAGGGCCGACGCGGCGTCCATCATCGAAGACGCAGAGCGCGAAGCAGAGACCAAACGCCGGGAGGCGGATCTCGCGGCCAAAGAAGCGGCGCTCAAGATCAAAGACGCCGCCGAGGCCGAGGTGCGCGCGAGAAGGGCCGAGATCGCACGCGTCGAAGAGCGCCTGGATAATAGGGATTCCTCCCTGGAGCGCCGCGAGGGTGAGCTAGATGAACGCAGACGCCGCCTCACGCAGACCGAAGAGGACCTGGCCCGCGAGCAAGAGGAGCTAAAGGAGCGGCAGGCCGAACACCTCACGGTCCTGGAGGAGATCTCGGGCCTGACGAGAACGGAGGCCGAGAGGAGGCTCTTCTCCGACCTCGAGTCCGAGCTGGAGAGCCGCCTTGGGCAGATGGTGCGCGACAAAACCCTCGACGCCGAGGAGCGGGCCGACGTCGAGGCGCGGCGTCTCATCTCCACCACGATGGAGCGTCTCGCTTCGGACCTGACCTCCGAGTCCACGGTCAAGGCCGTCTCCCTCCCCTCGGACGACATGAAGGGTCGCGTCATAGGCCGCGAGGGCAGGAACATTAGGGCCTTCGAGGCCACGACGGGCGTAGACGTGATCATCGACGATACGCCCGAGACGGTGGTAATTTCCAGCTTCGATCCGGTACGGCGCGAGGTTGCGCGGGTGTCTATGGGCAGGCTCGTCCAGGACGGGCGGATCCACCCGGGGCGCATCGAGCAGATCGTAGCCAAGGCCAAGAAGGATGTGGAGAAGGAGATGAAGAGCGCGGGCCGCCAGGCGCTCTACGACGCCAAGATTTCCGGCGGCATGCACAACGACCTGATACGCCTCCTCGGCGCCCTGAAGTATAGGACCTCCTACGGCCAGAACGTGCTGGCCCACTCGGTCGAGGTCGCCAACCTCTGCGGGATGATGGCCCAGGAGCTCGGCGCCAACGTGAAGATAGCCCGCAGGGCCGCCCTCTTGCACGACGTCGGCAAGGCCATAGACCACGAAGTAGATGGCACGCACGCCCTGATCGGGGGCCGCTTCGCGAAGAGGAGCGGAGAGTCAGAGGACGTGGTCCGCGCCATTAGCGCCCACCACCACGAAGTCGAGATGGAGACCGTAGAAGACGTCCTGGTCGCCACCGCAGACGCCGTCTCCGCGGCCCGCCCCGGCGCGAGGCGCGAGACAACAGAAACGTACATCGAGCGCCTGCGCTCCCTCGAAGACATCGCCCTCGGCCACCGCGGCGTGGACAAGGCCTACGCAATACAGGCCGGCCGCGAAATAAGAGTGATGGTCCAGCCCTCCGAGGTGGACGACCGCAACGCCGCCAAGCTCGCCTACGACATTTCCAAGCAGATAGAAACCGATCTCGAGTACCCGGGCCAGATCAAGGTGACGGTGATCCGCGAGAGCCGGGTCAGCGAGGTCGCAAGGTAAGGCAGAGGCGTCTGTAAGAACGGTACGCGAACCGCCCTCACACGAACCGCACCTACGTAGATGCTCCGAGCGATCCGAAACGAGCGATAATGGAAGGCCCTTACAGGGACCTCGGCTCGGGCTTCGCCCGCCTGACAGGTGTGGAGGGCGCCCGCCGCGGCCCCTCCCGCATCACCCACGTCGAAGACGCCCTCCTAGAGCTCGCGCGAAACGCCCGCGACGCCGGGGCAACCCGCATCTTCGTCGCCTCAACCCTGAGGGCCAAACGCTACAGGACCCTGACGGTGATAGACGACGGCCACGGCATCCCGGAAACCCACAGGGACCTGATCCTGGAGCCCGGCGTTACTACCCGCCATTTGGACCCGGTAACGAACCCCGAAGACCCGCTCGCAACCCCCCACGGCGCGGGTCTCTCCCTCTACCAGATAAGAACAAGATCCCTGGACACCAGGGTTATCTCCACATCCAACCCCACCTCAATTCAGGCCATCTTCGATACCAACGCGCTCCCCGAACGCACCCTCCAGTCCGCAACCCGCCCGTCGAGAACCAACCTTATGGCCACCCTCCAGGGCTTCGCCGAAGCCACCAACCGCAACGGCCACCGCTTCGACGCCTACTACGGAACCCCCGCCAGGATCCTCGCCACCCTCCTATATTACCGCATAATACACTCAACTCGGGAAAGCGTAGGATTACGGGAGGCTGCGGCAGGGGTTGGGCTCGATCTCTCGATGAGGAACGTACAAAGGGTAATGCGCGGCGAGGTTCGACCTGTTGGGGCCATCTCTGGAAGGGACACGGGGGCTGGAGAGGCGCAGGGTGGGGATGCGCAAGTGGTAGATGGAGGGGGAGGGCCGGTCCTTCGGCTTGGGGACGAGGAAAGTGGCGGCATCACGGATATACTGAGGCGGGCGGCGCGGGCCGGGTATCTGGAGGTCGAGGATCTCAGGTTCGAGAGCCGTCCGGGTGAAATATCCATAACAGCCCGCGTCTACGAGCCGGAGGAAGAGTATGACTAGCACACCCGACAAGGCGTCGACGGCACCTTTACCGCTCTCCCATAAACCCACAGCCAAGGCCACGGCCGAGGCGCGTCCGGACACGCCTTCCGCTTCAAGGACCGCCTGCATAAAGACCTTCGGCTGCCAGATGAACGTGCACGACTCGAATCGGATAAGGCGCATGATCCAGGACGCCGGCTACGCCGAGGTCCAGCGCTACGAGGACGCCGACCTCGTGATCCTCAACACCTGCTACGTCCGCGAGAACGCCGTCGACCGCGTCAGGGGACACCTCGGCGAACTCAACCGCCTCCGCCGCGAAGGCCGCGTAAAGAAGGTCGCCCTCACTGGCTGCATCGGTGCCGCCGAAGAGTCAGCAACACTGCAAAAGACCTACAATATAGATCTCGTACTGGGTACCCATAATACATATGAGTTGGCCGAGTTTGTGGGCTTGCCGACGATGCGAGAGACGTACACGCCGGAGCTTCCGGGGACTGAGGGGGAGCACAGCTCCTTTGTCACGATAATGACGGGGTGCAACTACCAGTGCAGCTACTGCATCGTGCCGACCGTGCGTGGTCGCATGATCTGCCGCCCTCTACAGAGC
>DATDKB010000148.1:0-4005 GCA_036520255.1 Rubrobacter sp.
AGGGTGATCCTCCATCCACCGTCCTGGTCCTCTCCGGCGACGTACACCACGGATACCTCGCCGAAGCGACGCTCGAAAAAGGTCCAAAGAGCCGCATCTACCAGGTGGTCTGCTCCCCCCTGCGCAACGCCCTCCCGGGCAGGAAGTCGTCTCTCCAGAACAACGCCTGGACGAAACCCGCCGCTCTCGCCGCCCGTCTCCTCGCCCGCCTCGCGGGCGTTCCCGGAGACCCTTTGACCTGGCGCCTGACCCACGATGCCGCCTTCTTCGACAACCAGATCGCCACCCTCGAGCTCAGAGCCCGGAGCGCCACCATCATCTTCGAGAAGACCGTCCTCGACGCCTCTAAAGAACCTGGCCTGGAGAGACTCTACCGACACCGCCTCTCTTAGAGAGCAACCGCATCCTACTGTCGTGGGGCTCCTTCTATCTCCCGTGCCGCCTCGACGACGAGGTGCGAGAGGCGCTGGCCGGGGCTTTCCGTGAGGCGGGAGATCGGGCCGCTGATGCTCACGGCCGCCCTGAGCCGCCCGTCCTCCCCGAAGACCGGCGCGCTGACGCTGGCAACGCCGGCCTCCCTCTCGGCCACGCTCTGGGCCCAACCCCTGACCCTTATCCCCTTGAGCTGCGCCGCATGCGGCCTGCTATCGACGCCGCCCGGCGCGAAGGCGAGTAGTACCTTGCCCGCAGACCCGCGCGAGAGCGGCATGACGGCGCCCACGGGCACCGAGTCCCTCAACCCCGTCACCCGCTCCACGGACGCCACGCATACCCTGTGATCCCCCTCCCTCACGTAGAGCTGCGTGCTCTCCCCACTCTCATCACGTAACCCCTCCAGAACCGGCCGCGCCCGCCCCACGAGGCCAACCCCGGCGGTCCGGTTCCCCCACCCGAACAACCTCAGACCAAGGACGTACCGCCCGTCCTGCCTCGATACGAGGTGGTGCGTCTCCAGAGCAGAGAGAAGCCTGTGTGCCGTAGGACGCGTCAATCCTGTATCCTCTACCACGTCAGCTAGCGACGCGGGACCACCCTCCGAAAGGAAAGCCAGGATCGCCACCGACTTGTCCAGCACCCCGACCCCGCTCTTGCCCCCGGACGAAAAGACTTCTATACTTTCCATATGCTGGTCATTGTGTCTCATATGTTGAGACAATACAAGAGAGGTGTGATCCTGGGCCGCGATTGGGATGCTGGTGAGTACGAAAAGCTCTCCGCGCCGCAGACTCGGTGGGGCGCTGGGGTACTCGGGCGTCTGGAGCTGAGCGGAGACGAGGCCGCCATCGACGCCGGGTGCGGGACCGGCCGGGTGACGGAACTCTTGCTCGAGAAGCTGCCCGAGGGGTCTGTGCTGGCTGTGGATACGTCAGAAGCGATGGTCGAGGCCGCGGGGCGGAGGTTCGCCGGGGAGCCGCGGGTGCGGGTGGAGCGCCAGGACCTTTTGGATCTCGAGGTCGAGGAGCGTGTAGACCTCGTCTTCTCTACCGCGACCTTCCACTGGATAAAGGACCACGACAGGCTCTTCGAGAGGCTGGCGAGGGTCTTGAAGCCGCAAGGCCGCCTCGTCGCCCAGTGCGGTGGCGAGGGCAATATCTCGTGCGCCACCGAGGCGGTCGGCGAGACGATGGAAAAAGAGCGATTCCGTGGCTACTTCGAGGGTTGGAAAGACGACAAATACTACGCCGATCCACAGTCAACCGCGAGACGCCTCGAAGCCGCGGGATTTGAGGAGGTCGAGACGTGGCTGCACGACGAGGTGGCGGCGTTCGACTCGGTCGACGAGCTCGCACGCTTTCTCGGGGCCGTCGTGCTCGGCGGGCACCTCGAGAGGTTGCCCGAAGAGGAGCGAAAACCCTTCGTGGCCGAGGTTGCGGAGAAGGTGGCGGCGGCGGACGGCACGCCGGCCCTGGATTACGTACGACTCAACATCATGGCGAAGAAAGCGGCGTGATGATCGGAGCATTGTTCGGAGAAGCGGCACGAGATTACGACAGGGCACGCCGCCACCTCGTTCCGGGCTTCGACGGCTTCTACGGGGCCGTACTCGAGAGCGTTCCCTTCGAAACGGAGAAGGAGATCCGGGTGCTCGACCTCGGGGCGGGGACGGGGCTCCTGAGCGCGATGGTCGCGGAAAAATTCCCGAGGGCGCGGGTGACGCTCGTGGATCTCTCGGTCGAGATGCTCAGGGTGGCGCGCCGGCGCTTAGCCGAAGAGCCGGCCCGTTTCGAGTTTCGGAACATGGATTACGCCCGCAAGCCTCTGCCAAGGACGGGCGGTGGTTACGACCTCGTCGTGTCGGCGCTTTCGGTCCATCATCTTACTCACGGCGACAAGAAGGAGCTGTTCGAGAAGGTGAGACGGTCGCTCGCGGTCGGCGGGTATTTCGTCAACGCGGATCAAATAGCCGGCGATACGCCCGAGGAGGATGGGCGCTACGGCGAATGGTGGCTGCGCCGGGTGCGGGAGGCGGGTGTCTCCGAAGAAGATCTGGCCGCCGCGCTCCTGCGTATGAGGGCCGACAGGAACGCGACGCTAGCAGAGCAGCTAGGCTGGCTTGAGGAGGCCGGTTTCGAGGGGGTTGGTTGCAGATACAAGGACCACAGGTTCGCGGTCTACGGTGGGAAAAAGGAACACGAGGACTCGGAAGGCGGGAAGGAAGACGATGAATAGGCCGAAGACGCTGGTAGAGAAAGTTTGGGAGAAGCACGTAGTGCGCAGCGCCGAGGGGGAGCCGGATCTCCTCTACGTCGATCTTCATCTCGTTCATGAGGTGACCAGCCCGCAGGCCTTCGAGGGTCTCCGGCTCGCCGGGCGGAAGGTGCGGCGTCCGGATCTTACGCTCGCGACGATGGACCACAACGTCCCAACCTCGGAGTTCGGCTTGCCGATAGAGGACAAGGTTTCGGCAAAGCAGATGGAGGCTCTTAGAAACAACTGCGAGGAGTTCGGCATCACGCTGAACGAATGGGGCTCCATCGGGCAGGGCATCGTCCACATCATCGGGCCGGAGACGGGGCTCACGCAGCCCGGGCTCGTGATCGTCTGCGGCGACTCCCACACCGCCACCCACGGCGCGTTCGGCGCTCTCGCCTTCGGTATAGGGACCAGCGAGGTCGAACACGTCCTCGCCACCCAGACGCTCCCGCAAAGACGTCCGAAAACTATGGCTGTCACCGTCGAGGGCGAGCTTCCCGCTGATGTCACGGCCAAGGACCTCATGCTCGGCATCCTCAACCGCATCGGGACCGGCGGCGGGGTTGGGCATGTGATCGAATACCGCGGGGAAGCCGTAAAGCAACTCTCGATGGAAGGCCGCATGACCGTGTGCAACATGTCCATCGAAGGCGGCGCGAGGGCAGGCCTCGTAGCCCCTGACGAGACCACCTTCGAGTACCTGCAAGGGCGAGAGTTTGCCCCGAAGGGCGAGCAATGGGAAGCCACGGTCGAGGAGTGGAAGCAGCTTCGGACCGACGAGGGCGCCGAGTTCGACAAAGAGGTCGTCATCCAGGCCGAGGACCTCGTCCCTTACGTCTCGTGGGGGACGACGCCGGCCCAGACCGTGCCGCTTGACGGCGAGGTCCCCGAGCCAGAGAACGACGGCCACGAGAGGGCGCTCCGGTACATGGCGCTGGAGCCTGGGACCAGTATCAGAGACATCGAAGTGGACACGGTTTTTCTCGGCTCGTGTACCAACGCCCGCATCGAAGACCTGCGCGCTGCGGCCCGCGTGCTCGAAGGCCACAAGGTCAAGGAAGGCATCCGGGCGATGGTCGTGCCGGGTTCGATGCGCGTCAAGAAGCAGGCCGAGGAGGAGGGGCTGGCCGAGATCTTCACCGAGGCCGGCTTCGACTGGCGCAACGCGGGCTGTTCGATGTGCCTCGGCATGAACCCCGATATTCTGCAGCCCGGCGAGCGGTGCGCCTCGACCAGCAATCGCAACTTCGAGGGACGCCAAGGTAAAGGCGGCAGAACGCACCTCGTCAGCCCGGCGGTTGCGGCCGCCAC
>DATDKB010000149.1:0-8036 GCA_036520255.1 Rubrobacter sp.
GGGGAACGGAAACTTACGCTTCCAGTTCTTGGTCGTGTCGAACCTCTTGTCGAAACGGACCGTGTCAGTGGTGCCCGGGCCGCAATCTATCGTGTCCTTTTCTCTGTTCAGCGACTCGATCTCGTCCCGGCCACGGCCGCCCTTCACGATATTAGTGCTGTTCGACGATGGGTCCTTGGCGTCGATGAAATCATCGCCCGTGCCACCGTCGAGCAGATCGTTGCCGCCCTCGCTGATTAGGAAGTCTTTACCTGGCCCTCCGTGGATCTCGTCGTTGCCCTCCACGGCCGCGGCGTTGCTGTTGGGGTCGCCGCGCAGGGTTTCGTCGTCGGCCGCGCCCTTGCCGTTTATCTCGTCGAAGCCCGAGGTGCCGAAGAGCGTATTTTTGTTGTTGGTGCCTTCGCAGAGTCCCCCACGCAGTTGATGGTGGCTGCCAGCGCGACGCCGGCGGTCAGCGCTATGAGCAACGCTCCCGCAACCATGATCGTAACGGTCCGTCTCATGCTCCTTCTCCTTCCGCGGGGTTTGGTCCGGTCCCTAGAAGCTATCTCATAGATGGGTAAAGAGGAGATTAGATCCACTTGGCGAGCACTACACAGGTGGCGTTTTGTCGCATATTTTGAGGTAGACCTTTTCTGAAGGTCCGCCCTCGGTAGCAGGCTCTGGGTACTTATGAGATGAGTTCTAGTATTCTTACGCTTCCTATCTGACACCTCCTTGCATCCTGGTCGCAACGCATACAACTATGGCGCTCCAGAGTCGAAGGAGGATCGGCCGAATGGCCCATCCGGGATGCCCATTTCGTGCAAGAGCGAAGATGGGCCGTCATGCCTATACGGAGCAAGGCCAGGGGAGATGCCCAGAGATTGTGTAGAAGAGATCCAAATAGGCTAACCTGCTCTTGGAAGCACAGCGGCGAAGGGAGCCCATTGGAGACCACGGAGCGCAACACCGAACGGACTCGGCAACTGTTCGAGGAGTTGGGTGGGACCGTCAACGACGGCTTCCCGTCCGTCAACGCGCGGGTACACCACACGCCAGCCGGAACCCCGTATCTGAAAGCGCCGGGCGTCGTCGTGCTGGCGAAGCCGCAGACCAACGTCGCGGGGCTCGCAGGATTCCTCGAGGCCTTCGACCCGGAGCTCCGCTTCCCCGAGTATCTCGACGACCCGACCAAGCTTCCGGATTCCTCCCAACTCTGCAAGACGGCTGGCCAGGTGTGCTACGCATCGTTCGGACCGAGGCGCACGAAGAACGAGAACGCCACCGCGTACATCGAGCGGCTGACCTCCGCCGGGCATGGTTCGGTCCTGGAGCACGCCAGCTTCAACTTCCTGCTCTACGGCATCAGCCGCAGCGTGACCCACGAGCTCGTGCGACACAGGGCTGGCGCCGCTTTCTCCCAGATTTCGCAGCGTTACGTTAGCGGAGCCGTACTTCGTTTCGTGGAGCGCCCCGAGTATCAGGAAGATGAGGAATTGCACGCTCTCTTCGAAGAGCGGGCCGACAGGGCAGCGGCCGAGTACGAGGCGATGGCCGGACGTCTGCTGGATCTTCAGGAGGACGGGGCGAGCATGTTAACCGCCGACTACAAGACCGACGCCAGGAAGAAGGTGCAGCAGACGGCGCGTTCGCTGCTGCCAAACGAAACCGAAGCTCCGATGGTCTTTACGGGTAACGTGCGCGCGCTCAGGCACATCATCGAGATGCGGGCCGACGCGCACGCGGAGAGCGAGATCCGGAACCTCGCCCTTCGCCTTTTCCTGTGCCTGCGGACCGTTGACCCGATCCTCTTCGGCGACTACGAGTTGGGGGAACTCCCCGACGGCACGTACACCGTCTCGACCAGAAACCGCAAGGCGTAGGCCCGAACCCTGTCTAACCCGCCGCGCCGCTGACGGCGCGGGAGAGTTGCCCTTCGGCCGCCGCTACTTCGTCGTCCTCTATCCTCTGGAAAAGCGGCGTCGCCCCCGCGACGCGGTAGCCCTTCGGCAGCCCGTCAAGGTCCGAGACGCGGGCGATAGGACCGTCGAAGAACCCCCCGAGACGTTCGATGGCGTCGGGAACGTACGGTGCTGCGTGGTAGGCGATCGAGCCGAGAAGGACGGAGCAGACGTAGAGCGTGAGGCGGGTCTGCTCGGGGTCCTCTTTGCGGGCCTTCCAGGGGGCCGATGCGTCGAAGAAGCGGTTGGCTCGACGGCCCATCGCAAGGAGCCCACCTAGCGCCTCGCGGGGCCTCGGGGCGAGCATCCGTTCTTCGTAGCGCGACTCCAGTACTCTGAAGTCCGAGAGGACGGCGAGGGCATCTTCCGGTAGCTCCTCGGGGCGTGGGATCTCGCCTTCGAAATACTTCTCCGCAAAGGAGAGGACGCGGTTTATGTAGTTGCCGAGGTTGCCGATGAGGTCGGAGTTCACCCGGCTCTGGAAATCGCGCCAGGAGAACACCACGTCACCGGTCTCCGGCAGGTTCGAGGCCAGGTAGAAACGCAAGGGATCTGCCGGAAAGCGGTCGAGGGCCTCGTGCAACCAGACCGCGAGGTTGCGGCTCGTCGACATCTGCATCGGGCGTCGCTCGCCTTCGACGACGACCTCGAGGTTCATAAACTCGTTGGCGGGCACGTCGTAGGGGAGGATGAAGGGTTCCTCGCCGTCCTCGGCCGTGCCCATGAGCTGTGCCGGCCAGATCAGGGTGTGGAAGACCGTGTTGTCCTTGCCTATAAAGTGGATGAGCCTCGACTCCGGATCCTGCCAGTACTCCCTCCACCTGTCCGGTTCCCCAACGTTCTCGGCCCACTCGACCGTGGAGGAGACGTATCCGATGCAGGCATCGAACCAGACGTAGAAACGCTTCTCCTCGAAGCCGGATTCCGGGACGGGTACGCCCCACCGGATGTCGCGCGTGATCGGCCGCTTCTCCAACCCCCCGTCTATGATGCCGAGGATAAAGTTCTTGACCGAGGAGCGCCAGTGCTCCTGACTCACGACGTACTCTCTGAGACGCTCCGAGAACTTCGGCAGGTCCAGGTACAGGTGCGTGGTCTCGCGGACCTCCGCCGGTCCACCCGTAACCTTGGAGTGCGGCTCGATGAGCTCGTAGGCCTCATACCAGGAGCCGCAGTTGTCGCACTGGTCGCCCCGCGCCTCTTTGTAGCCGCAAACCGGGCACGTTCCCTCGACGTAGCGGTCGGGCAGGAAGCGGCCCTCCGTCGGGCTGTACATCTGCTTGGACTCAGCCTCCGAGATGTAGCCGCCCTCCTTGAGCTTGCGGTAGAAGAGCTGGGTGTTCTTAGCGTGTAACTCAGTCGAGGTGTGGGAGAAGTTGTCGAAGGAGATCCCGAAGCGCTCGAAGGTCTCTCTCATGTGGGCCCACCAGTAGTCGACTACTTCCTGCGGCGACTTCCCTTCACGCTCGGCCCTGAGGGTTATGGGAACGCCGTGGTCGTCCGTGCCGCAGACGTAGACAACGTCGTCACCGCGGGCACGCAAATAGCGCACGAACGCGTCAGCTGGCAGATAGGCGCCCGAGATCTGCCCCACATGCAAGGGCCCGTTGGCGTAAGGCAACGCCGAGGTTACGAGATATCGCCGTCTCTGATCGCTCATGAACAAAGCATAGCAGCAGAAGGCCTCAGACATCAGGTATCAGCCGTCAGGTAAGGGCATTTTCTGGTTGTGGGCCTCACAAGAGAGTGTGTCGTCTGAAGCCTGTAGCCTGAAACCTCCGGTGCTACCATTCTCCGGATGACCCTGGACCACCCCCCAATAGTCCCGTTTCGGCGTCTCGTTCCCGGGGCGGCGGTGCCGGAGAGGGCGCACGCCGGGGACGCCGGTTACGATCTGCGTTCGGTGGAAGATGCTGAGCTTGCGCCCGGGCAGCGGGCGCTGGTGCGGACCGGGATCTCGGTCGCCATACCGGAAGGTTATGCCGGGCTCATTCTTCCGCGCAGCGGGCTCGCGGTGAGGCATGGGATCTCCCTCGTCAACACGCCTGGGCTCATAGACTCGGGCTACCGCGGCGAGATACAAGTCCCCCTTATAAACCACGATCGCGAGGATACCTTCCTGATAGAGAAGGGGGCCAGGATCGCGCAGCTCGTCCTCGTGCGGGCTGCAGCAGCGCTCTTCTCGGAGGTGGAGTTCTTGGAGTCTGGGATCGACGGACGCGGGGAGGCAGGCTTCGGCTCATCCGGGTCTTAGCCCCGATCCGACCCACTCCAGAATATTATCTCGCGCCGCTTGCTAAACTTCGCCAGGATTGAACGCGACTACCCACGCCGTATTCGGGGTCGCGGCGCTGGCCGGCGCCGCGCTCGTCCTGGGGACCGACCCGCCCCTCTACGTCTACCCCGCGGCCGTCGCCGCGGCCTGGCTCCCGGATGTGGACAACCCGCGTAGCACCCTTGGCAACGGCCTGAGCCGGACGAAAAACCCCGTGCTCAACCTCCTGAGCCGGCCGTTTAGTTGGGCTCTCAAGACGACGTCCTTCGTGCTCGTGAGGACGGTGGGCCACCGTACCCTGACCCACTCACTGCTCGGTATTCTCCTGTTCTCGCTTCCGGTCTGGCTGATCTTGGGAGACTTCCCGAACCTTTCGCTCGCCCTCGTCGCCGGCTACGCCTCGCACGTGGTCGCCGACGCGCTGAACACCCGCGGCGTTCCGCTTCTCTGGCCCGTGGGTGGGACGTTCAGGCTGATGCCTGGTGGGGTGAGGTCAGGCGGCGCCGTCGAGGTCGCCGTGGCCCTCGTGGCCCTCGCCTTCACGCTCTACGTTTTGCTACTGCTCTACCCTGCCTTACAGGGTGCGATCGGCCTCCAGCCACTCTAGAGTCTCGCGGCTCGACGGATGTACAGAACGCCCGCGCTCCTCGTTGTGGGCTATGGCGCGCCGCAGAGACTCGGTCGCGGCCGCATGGAGGTCTTCCCGGGCCAGTTTTCGCAGGCGCTCCACGCTCGGGTACTCGCGGGCAGGTTCGATCTTGTCCGCCACGTACAGCACGAGGGCGAGTGGTCCCATCCCGGGCTTGCCCGTGGTGTGGGCCCGAACAGCCTCCAGAACCTCTCCGTCTTCGACGCCGAGCTCTCGCCTTGCCAGCTCCGCCGCGACCGGCCCGTGCAAGAGCTTTGGGCTCTGCCCCTCCGGTTCTCCGACGGGAAGATCCCATTCCTGCGCAAGCCTCAGGAAGTCTTCTGGTCCGGTCTCGCGCGCCGCGTCGTGTACGAGGGCTGACAGGCGCGCCCTGTCCTCGTCGAGGCCGTGAGCCCGTGCCAGATCAGCGGCGGTCTCTGCCACCCTCAGGGTGTGGCCGTAGCGTCCCTCCGAGAGCTTTGAGTGGGCCAGGGCTTTGGCCTTCTCGATTGCAGTGTGCGTGTTCGCGTATTCCTTCATGCGGCGGATTGTAGAATACGAGGATGATGGATGGAAAGAGAATAGACAGCGCGGAGATCATCACCATAGGGACCGAGATGCTCCTCGGTGACCTCGTCGACACGAACACGGCCTGGATCAGCCAGCGCCTCGCCGAGCTCGGGGTGCCTATCTACCGCCACACCACCGTCGGGGACAACCCGGAGAGGATCGTCGACGCTCTACGCGAAGCTTCCTCCCGCTCCACCCTGGTAATAACCACGGGCGGCCTCGGCCCGACCTCCGACGACCTGACGAACGCCTGCCTCTCGACCCTGACCGGCCGCGAGATGGTCGAGTACCCCGAGGCCCGCGCACACGTGGACGAGATGTTCGAAAGGTTCGGCCGTAAACCGACGGCCAACAACTACAAGCAGGCGCTTTTCCCCGAAGGAACGGAGCTAATTCCCAACCCCGTAGGCACGGCGATGGGGGCGCTCGTGGAGTGGGAAGAGACGCTCTTCGCCACGCTTCCGGGGGTGCCTGTGGAGATGAAGAGCATGTTAGGGGAGACGCTCGAGCCCCTTCTCCGGGCCCGCAGCGAAGGCTCGATCGTCTCGAAGACGCTCCACTTCGCCGGCATTGGAGAGTCGGCCCTCGCCGAGAAGGTCCAGGACTTCCTCGACGCGACCGACCCGACCGTCGCCCCGCTCGCCGGCCAGGGCAGGGTGCGTCTAAGGATCACAACCCGCGCCGCCACCGAAAGGGAGGCGCAGGAGAAGATTACGCCCGTGGAGAAAGAAGTCATCGCCCGTCTCGGCGACTACTTCTTCGGCGAGGACGATGAGACGCTTGAAGGAGCGGTCGCACGCCTACTGGGAGAAAAGGGTGCCACCCTGGCCCTCGCCGAGAGCTGTACCGGCGGCCTCCTCGCCAAGCGCCTGACGGACATGCCGGGGTCCTCTGCTTACTTTACGGAAGGCCTGGTCACGTACTCGAACGAGGCCAAAGAACGCCTGCTCGGCGTGCCACATGACCTGATCGTGGAACACGGCGCTGTCTCCGAACCCGTCGCGCGCGCGATGGCCGAGGGCGCCCGTAAGGTCTCAGGCGCTGATTACGGCCTTTCCGTCACAGGCATCGCCGGCCCGGATGGTGGGACGGAGGAGAAGCCCGTCGGGCTGGTTTTCGTTGGGATCTCTGACGCGGAAGACACGTTCGCGCAGAAGCTCGACCTCACGGCGTGGGCGCGTTCGAGGGATTCGATCCGCGAGCGGAGCACCAACCGGGCTTTCGACCTTTTGAGGCTTCGTCTCGAAGATAATCAATCTTGACGGTTACCCTTGCTGGAAGCGGGGCGCGGTAGTAAACTTCCCGGAGTTGACGGCACGCGGAAGGAGGTGATCCAGATAGACGCATCGAGTAGTAGTCGCGGGTATCTTCTGGGAGAGGTGGCTCTGACCTAGGCCCACCAAAACACCCGGCGGGATCCTGGGTTATTTCTCCGCCTCCCATGTAGTGAAGGCGGACGTGCTTGAAGACGGGATACCTGCGTAACGCTCAGAAGGGTACGGCCCCCGGTTTTCTCCGGGGGTCGTTTTTGTCTCACCCCGGGCCCGGAGAACCACCCGCGCGAGAGAGCCCCTCAGGCGTGAGCTTTCCGTGTCCGACGCCCGTTCGGCCCCGCCTCGGACTCATGAGCCCTATACACGTGGTCCCCATCCGGTTGGTGCAGCAATAACGAGACGTGCTCAGGCTGGATCGTCTCTCTCACAACCGCCGTCAGGTCGTCGGTCAACCGGCCCAGATCCGTCTCGTTCCGGAGCCTGGCGGCGAAGGCTTCGAGGGTCTTTGCGGCATCGTACTTGGGCCTGTAAAACAGGCGATCCATGAAAGCCTGGATCCTACGTCGGAGTGGGTTGAACAGCGCGGCTATCGCCAGGGTAGATGCAACGATAAAGAGCTGGGACGACTGCGTAAAGCCGAAGAGTACAGCGCGCAAGGCGGCGATGCTTCCGAAACACAAGAGCCCCAGCGAGATCGTCAAAGTGCCGTAGACGAGCGCGCGATTGATGACGAGATCCACGTCGAAGAGGTGATAGCGTAGCACGGCGATGCCGAGCGACGCCGGAATCAGGAGCACGGCGAGATAAGAGATCAAAGTGTACCCGAGCAGGTAAGCCAGCAGCGCACCCGGCGATGCGGGTTCCAGCGCGATGACGCCGATTATTAGCTGCACCCCGAGGAAGCCCGCGAGCGCCACGGCGATGCCGAAGACTACCCACTTGATCTGTTGCCTATGCACCGGGTTCGAGATACGCCGGTAACGGTAGATCTGGGAGTAGGTCACGGTGCCGAGAGCGCAGATCCAGACCACGGTCTCGGTCCAGGTCTGCCAGGCACCGGGAGTGGAGGCCCAACGCGGGAAAAGGTGCTCGGCAAACTGCCAGGAGATCCAGCCCAGCGCCACCCACCGCGCCCAGCGCGGTACGAACCGTCCGTCGGGAAAGATATACAAGAAGAGGCCGAAGCAGGCGGAACCCAAGGACCCGAGGAAGGAAACCGGTATCCCCGAAATCGGATGGCGCGCGGCCAGGGCGGCCGTAGTAGAAGTGAAGGTAGCCGTCCCGAACGTCAGCAGCGCTAGGGAGACAAACAGCGCCATACGATCGTCCGACCTGCGCCAGAAGAT
>DATDKB010000150.1:0-4665 GCA_036520255.1 Rubrobacter sp.
TTGCGACCCGAAGATATCATAGCGCGCGCGGCGGCGGTGCTACGGGAAAACGACATGGGCGGGTGGACCCGTGCCTCCCCGACGCTCTATCCGCACCAGTGGAGCTGGGACTCGGCCTTTATCGCGGTCGGTCTGGCACACTTCGACACGGGTCGGGCTGCGGGGGAGATACGATCTCTGACCGAGCACCAGTGGAAAAACGGCAAGATCCCGCACATAGTCTTCAACCCGGACGCCCCGCCAGAGAGCTACTTCCCAGGTCCCGAGCACTGGGCGAGCGCCGCAGAAGCCCCCGACGCCCCGACGGGACCGGCCACGACCAGCGGCCTCTGCCAGCCGCCGGTGCACGCCCTGGCGGCACTCCGCATACTCCGCATCGCCGAGGCGCGGGGCGAAGGCGTCGCCGAAGCCAGGACTTTCCTCGGCGAGATCTACCCGAAGTTGCTCGCCTGGCACCGTTATCTGGCGACCGCCCGCGATCCCGAAGGATCGGGGCTCGTGACCATCTACCATCCCTGGGAGAGCGGCACCGACAACTCCCCGCGCTGGACCCCCGCCCTGGAGCGCGTGGAGGTCGGTGAGATTCCCGACTACGAGCGCCACGACCTGGGGCACGTCGACCCTTCCGAGCGGCCGACGGGCTACGAGTACGACCGCTTTATCTGGCTCGTCGAGGTCATCAAGGAGACGGGCTGCGACGACGACGTGCTCTACGAGGAGTGCCCGTTTTTGGCCAAAGACGTTCTTGCCAGCGCGATCCTGGTCCGTGCAAACGAGGCGCTGCTGGAGATAGCCGAGGTCGTGGACGCCCCGAAAGTAGACTGGGCCACCCTGCGCGCCTGGATCGAACAGGGACGGGCCGGCCTCGAAGAGCGCTGGAGCCCCGACCTCGGCCTGTGCACGGACTACGACCTGCGCGCCGGCGAACCTCTCGCCGCCCGCACCATCGCCGGCTTCGCACCACTCATAGCCGGCACCGGAAGAGAAGACCATCTCCGAGACCTCCTGCGGATACTCGACTCACGCGTATTTACGGGCAACCCCGACCTGCGCTGGCCGCTCCCCCCGAGCACGAGCCCGCACGAGAGGGGCTTCCGTCCGAGGAGCTACTGGCGCGGCCCGGTCTGGCCCGTGATGAACTGGCTCTTGTGGTGGTCGCTTCAGAGGTCGGACGAAAGAAAGCGGGCTGCCAGGCTCAAGGACTACTCCCTCACACAGCTCTCGGACGGCCGCTTCGGCGAGTACTACGAACCGTTCACCGGCGAGGCGCTGGGCTCGGAAGACCAGTCCTGGACCGCGGCCGTGGCCCTCGACTGGCTGGCGGAAGATGGGTGCGGCGAGGAGCCAATGTGATAACCAACCTGAGCGTGGGAGACGCGTTCCCAGATTTCGAGTTGCCAGATCACGAAAAGCGGCCACGCCGGCCCTCGTGCTACACGAGGCCGAGTCCCCTGGACGAGAGGTTAGGCTTCAATGACGGGTATCCTTTGATCCTGGTCTTCGGACGCGGCTTCTTCTGCCCGCGGGATCAAGAACACATGCGCGGGCTCGTCCGGTTCCAGGCGGAGCTCGCGGTCAACTACTGCAAGCTCGTCAGCGTGAGCGCCGACCCTCCGAGGGTGGCTGCCGCCTTCAGGGCCGGGCTCGGGGCAAAGTGGCCCTTCCTCTCTGACGAGAAACGCGAGGTCATCAAACGCATAGGCATCCTCGACGAGACCGAAGGGGAATACGCCGGGGTCTCCCGGCCGTTCACGTTCGTGCTCAGGCCCGACCTTACGATACACAAGATCTACGACGGCTGGTTTTTCGTCGGGCGGCCCACGCTCGAGGAGTTGCGCCACGACCTGCGTGGGATCATGCAGACCCGAAAGGACTACCGCTACGAGGCTTACAACAAGCCCGAGGTCAAGAGCATCCGCATCCCCCAGCAGGAATGGGCCGGTGGCGCGCCGCCGCCGGGCGAGAACGGCCTCCCCGTTGCGCGTGGGGTGGTGAGCTCCTTCAACGTTGACGCCGGCTTCGGCATAATCTCAACGGACGCACGGACCGAGGAGATATTCTTCAGCTTCACCGCGATCCCCGGCGAAGGCTACCGGACCCTGAGACCCGGCACGCCCGTAAGCTTCGAGCTGGTGGAGAACGAGACGGGACCGACGGCCCGCAACATCCAGAGGGAAGTGAGCTAGACGAAAGAGATCGCCACCCTCCGCGGCACCCGCGGTGCCGCTCGTTTTGGGCTCGGTCCGATCATTCGTTCAAGAACTCTTCGGGGGCCCTGCCGTAGGCGTCGGCTAGCGGACGCGCGCCGAGCAGGGCGGCGATGGTCGGGGCCACGTCGACGAATTTGGGTTTCCGCGCAACACCGCCCACCCGGACACCAGCCCCGGCGATCATGAGCGGCACCCGCATCTCCAGGGTGCTCCCATGCCCGCCGCGTGGCGCCCCTTCTTCCGGCCCAGGGGGTCCGAAGCCTCACGGCGCCCTGGCCTCGATCACGAAGTTACCGAGCTTGTCGCTGGCCCGGAAGGCTTCGAGGTCGGACGCATCGAGTACCCGGGATACCTGGGTGAGCCCTGCGAGGACCGTCCGGACCTCCCGCCGTCCCCGGCGCGTCGCAGCTCGTCCTCGCAGGGTTACCTCTGCCACCCCACCGCCGGTGACAACGACGATCTCGGCCCCGGGAGAAGCCGGCCGTCCTGTGGGCACGACCTACGGGTGGCTACCGAGCGCGTAGAACGTCGTGTCGATGGCATGTGGATCAAACGGGCGCACCCGGTTCTTTCGCGGGAGCGCGCCACGCTTACGACGAGTCTGGCGTTATACTCATGATGTGGACGAGCGTACACGCATAAGGCTGACGAAGTACTCGACCAAGGCCGGCTGAGCCTCCAAGTTCGCTCCAGGGGACCTGGAGCACGTACTTAAGGGGCTCATGCCGGGCTCGCCCTCGGCGGAGAGCTTTATGAGCAGCATGGAAACCCGCGATGATGCCGGGTTCATTCCGTTCGGCGGCGGCCTGCTCTTGCAGTCGGTCGACTTCTTCCCGCCGATCGTGGACGATCCCTACCGGTTCGGTCAGATCGCCGCCGCCAACGCCCTCTCCGACGTGTACGCGATGGGAGGCGAGCCCCTGACCGCGATGAACCTGGTCGGCTTCCCAAGCACGCTGGACCTCGGGATCCTGCGCGAGATCCTGGCCGGCGGCCTCTCGAAGATAGAGGAGTCAGGCGCGAAGCTCTGCGGCGGCCACTCGGTACAGGACGATGAACCCAAGTACGGCCTCTCGGTGACCGGCTTCGTGGAAGAGGAGCGGGTCGTACGCAACGCCGGGGCGCGGGCCGGCGACGTCCTCGTCCTCACCAAACCTCTGGGCTTCGGCATCCTGACCACGGCTCTCAAGAGGGACCTCGTCTCTGAACCCGGGATCGAGGATGCCGTCGAGGCGGCGGCGACCTTGAACAAGAGCGCTCGCGCCGCGGTGCGCGAGGTCGAGGTCTCTGCCGCGACCGACGTGACGGGCTACGGTTTTCTGGGCCACCTCCAAGAGATGTTGGAGGCGTCGGGGCTCGGGGCGGTGGTGCGCAGGAGGGAGGTGCCGGTCTGGGAGCGGTCCGTCTCCCTCGCCGCGGAAGGGTGTTACCCCGGTGGCCTCAAGAACAACCGGCAGTACGTCGGCCAGAAGGTGATCGCGGACGGGGTCGGTCCGGACGACCTGCTGCCCCTGTACGACCCGCAGACGAGCGGAGGCCTGCTCGTGTCCGTGCCGGAGCAGCGGGCTTCGGCGTTCGTGCGTGTTCTGGAGGGGTACGGCGCGCTCGCCGCCGTTGTCGGCGAGGTCGTGGAGGGTCAGACGATCAGGGTCGTTCCGTGATCAGCACTTTAAGCTGGTGAGCGCTTCAGCCTGTCAGCCTTCTTGCTCTGGCTGAAATAAATATCAGGGCGAGGAGCAGCAGGTAAGAGATTAGCGAGATCGCCAACCCGACCCGCAAGTACCACGACCCGTAGCGCAGCTCCACAGCGTGTTCTCCCGCGGGCCCGGGACCGCTCGCAGCACGTGGTCGGCCGTCGACGTGTGCCTTCCAGGCCGGGTAATAGGCCTCGCTGAGCACTAGCAGGCCAGGCGCGGCGGAGGAAGTTTGCAGGCAGATCCGGTCGACCTCGTGGGTCTTGATCAGGGCGCGATCGTTGGAAGCGTCCTCTGGGTTGGACAGGTCTGGCAGTTGGCGCTCGATCAACGCCGTTAGCCTGGGGTTCACATCACCGGAATTGAAGAGCTGGAGCGTCTCCGCCTGGGAGACCCGCTTTGCCGAGTGGACGATCCAGGCCCGAGGGAGCGCGTCGCGGTTCTCCAGAACGTCTACTCCTCTGGAGGCGCCCGTCCTCTTCATTGTGCCACCCAGAGCAAAACAGCGGCGCGGTAATCGAGAGTTAAGCCTTCCTTAAGAGAACGATAACTTCCCTGTAAGGGTATCGACCTATCGTAGTCGGCACATCTACCACCGCTCCGAGGAGATGGACCATCGTAGGCCAAGCGGCGGAAGCAGACGGGATATAATCGCGTGAAAGAGCGGGAGACGAAATCTACGGTGGCGAAGGTCCTGATCGTCGACGACGAGCCTAACATCCGGGAGGTGGTTGGTCTCTACCTGCGGCGCGACGGCCACG
>DATDKB010000151.1:0-8589 GCA_036520255.1 Rubrobacter sp.
TCCATCCTGGCCGTGTACCTGCCATTGACTACCTGCGCCATGTCTCTCCCCCGCTTTTCTCGAAAGGATTGGATTCTCCAGAACGCTTTTCGCGGACTATCATCGCCTATTCTCCGCGAGCGCGCCCGAGACAAGGAAAGCCAGTCCCGCAACGTCGAGCGCGACGCGCAACGTGTGCAGCCTGTCCCAGCGCCTCCGCAACTCTGCGAACTCTTCCTGATCCTTCTCCGGCTCCATCTCGATTATGCGCCCGTTGATCGGGACGTTGCCGATCCTCGTGGAGGCGAGCAGCGCCACCAAACAGGCCGCTCCGAGGAGCGTTCTCCTGAACCCTCCTTCCCCGCGCGAGGACAATGCCACGAGAACAGACGAGGCGATGGTCAGGCCCATCCAGAAGGGCATGATGGCTCCCAACCAGCGCGTAACTTCCTGCTCCGCGCGTATATGCTCTGCCGGACTCAGCTCTCCCAGCGCAGGATGCACCCCGGCCAAAGTACCAACCTCGTTCCCCGTCAGCGTCCCGGCGAGCAAGAGGTTCACGAAACGCAAGATCTTCGAGGCTTTCATAGAACCTCCTCCGTTCTGTTTCCTGGTCTTCTGATGAGGCCTATACCCAGAACCAGCACTCCGAAGGCCAGCAAGAGGGCGCCGGCGAAGGCAAGGTAGATCATGGCGTTCGGCTCCGTGGCCTCGGGCGAGAGCACTGACAGAAAGAACGCTGCGGGCAAGAGAACGGCCGCTGCCGGGATGGAGTGCCTGGCGAAGCTCTTGAGCCACCCGGGAAGGTTGGCCTCATCGACGTAGCGCAGCGTGACCAGCGAGAGTATGAGCAGCACTCCGGCATGCGCGTGTCCCGCCCGCCAGAGGTCCTGGCGCAACTCGTTCTCTGCATAACCAGGGTCGCCGATCAATAGCGAGAGAATGCTGGTCCCACCGTAGACGACAGCCGGCAGCAGGATCAAGAGTATGCCCGCCGTCAACCGCGACTCGCGGCTCATGGCGCCACCCTTTCCGCCTGCGTATCCTCGTCGGTGATCTGGGGCGCCTCCGCCTCTTCGATGCTGTCCGCCGTCAGGACCTGCAGCGCCCGCTCCAGCTTTTGCGTGTCTTCGAGCGTGCGTACCTCTATCACCCGTCCCCAACGCAGGCGCACGAACTGGTTGACGACGTTGTGGTAGGGCGTACCGTCGGGCATGGTGCAGCGGACGATCAGATCGGTCGCGACGCGCGTGTGCCAGGGCCAACCGGCCATCAGAACGTTCCTCACCTCGAATTTCGCGCCGGGCAGGAGCCTGAAGACGCGCTGCCACCAAGCACGCATGTCCTCGTGCGTCCTCCGTTCGCCCCCGAGGGCGTGGTCGCCGTAGAAACGGTAGGTGAAATCCGGCGCCAGGGAGCGGACCATAGTCTCCCAGTCGCCGACGTTGATCCCGGCGAAGATCTGCCTGATCCGGCGTGCGACGATATACCTTTACACCGTTCCTCAACCCTTCCCGGACGTCCACAGCGCGTACAAGACGGCGCCACCACGCGCTCTGACCTCGATGTGGCCGTTCTCGGCCAGCTCCCTGAGCCTCCTGTCGGCCTCGGCTACCGAAAGCGACGTCCTCGCCGCCGCGGAGGCGGCCGAGATCTCACCGCTCTCCTGAATCGCCTCGAGCAGCTCCCTTTCCCTGGATTCCTGGGAGACCCTGACAGGACGCTCTTTGTCCAACCCGGTGACCCCACTCGCAAGTAGCCCGACCGCCGGAAACGCAACCCAGAAGTAGGTCGTGAAGATCCACCACAGACCTGGCATGAAGGCGACCAGAAATACCCCCGAGAGCCCGACAGGCACGAGCACCGAGAGCGCCACAGCCATCTGCGTTGCCGGGTTCAACTTCTCGGTGTCGAGCCCGAAGACGCCGCCACGCCGGCCCCAGTGGTGGTGCGATCCAAACACCGACTCGCGCCCTACAGATGATCTACCGCACATCATCGCTCCTCCCTTGCCTCTCTATACCCTTTATGTAAATATTGACATATGGTACTCTAAAGGTCGGTAGGTAATATGTCAAGAGTGACATAACAGAACTTTTTGGAGGACCATGACAACGCTGGGGTACGCGATTCTGGGTTTGCTTTCGAGGGAGGAGTTGAGCGGGTACGACCTGACGCGGCGGATGGCTGGGCAGGTTGGATATTTCTGGAATGCGAGGCACAGCCAGATCTACCCTGAGCTCGCGAAGCTCGAGGACGGCGGCCACGTGACGCACATCGTGGTCGAGCAAACAGAGCGGCCGGACAAGAAGGTCTACAAGATCAAGGCCGAGGGGTTGGATGCGCTGAAGGAGTGGGTAATTCAACCTCCCGTATCGAGGCCGATACGGGACGAGTTGACGTTGAAGGCGTACTCGGTGTGGCTCGCGGACAAGGAAGAAGCTGCGCGGCTTTTCCGGGAAGAGGAGCTCAGGCACGAGGAGCAGCTCAACCACTACGAGGAGCTACGGGCCTGGATGGAGGATGAGTGGGGTGGGGACCTGGCCAGCCCGGACGACCCCAGGTTCGCCTCCTACGCTACGCTCCGGCGTGGCATTGGCTACGAGAAAGAGTACGCGGAGTGGTGCCGGTGGGTGGCCGACTCCATCGAGAGACGGCAACCTTCAGAGAAGCCAGAGAAAAGCAAGAGCCGCCGCTGAACCCGGCGCCGAGCTTCCGGTAGAATCCGGGCGTACTCTAGAGAGCCGGAGGATGATGGAGCTTCGCACCTATCGGGAAGGAGACGTGGACGCGCTGGCGCGCGTCGCGGTGGCCGCCTTCGGGAGCAGCGTCTCCGACTGGGAGAAATACTTTGACCCGGATCAGAACTCGCGCCTCGACCTCGAGCAGGTCCACGTCATCGAGGAAGACGGGGAGGTACGGGCGAGCGCGACGGTGCTGTCGCTCGAGTCCTTCGTGGAGGACGAGACGCATCCGATGGGCGGCATCTCCGCGGTCATGGTCCATCCCGCCTATAGGCGACGGGGCTTTGCTGGGGAGCTCATGCGCGCCGTGCTGCGCGACATGCGCGAGAGGGGCGTCGCGCTCTCGCTGCTCTCGCCCTTCGCCCACGCGTTCTACAGGGTCTTCGGCTACGAGCTCGCCACCGAGAACATCGGGTACAGGCTCAAGCCCTCCGATCTCCCGACCAGCCCGGAACAGAGCCATCTCAGGGCCTACCGGGAAGGAGACCTCTCCTCGTTGATGGGTCTCCACGATGCGGAGGCCAAGAGGCACACCCTAAGCGTGCGCAGGAGCGAGGGACACTGGAAGTCGAACGAGGTCAGGAAGAATAAGGACATCGCCGTCTACGAGCGGGATGGAGAGGTAGAGGGCTACATCCTTTACGAGATCTCCGGGTGGCAGGATCAGGACCCGCGGCGCACCCTCACGGTAGACGAGCTGGTCGCGGCCACACCTCGGGCGAGGCAGGCGCTCTACTCCTTTTTAGCAGGCCTGGATCCCCTGGCCTACGGGATAAGACACTTCACGCCGCGTGGAGAACCGCTTCACCCCTACCTCAGAAGCTCGTACGTAAAAGCCAGCATCGAACCCGACCAGATGCTCCGCCTCGTCGATGTCGGAGAGGCTCTGGGCTACCTCGAGCGTGTATCCGAGGCGCCGCTCGTCCTCGACGTAAGAGACGCCGTCGTAACGGAGAATCACGGCGCTTACACCATCGCAGACGGCAGGGTCATCCGTGGAGCGAAGGCCGAAGTGAGCGTCTCGCTCGACGTGCGCCAGCTCGCCCAGCTCTACGCTGGCTACCTTCCCGCAAAGGAGCTCGCCAGGCACAACCTTCTCGACGCGAGCTCTCCCGACGCCATCGAACTCCTCGATTCGCTCTTCCCCGTAGGAGACCCGTGGCTGTACGGGCCGGATCACTTTTAGCCGTCAGCGTTTCAGCACGCCGCCTGAGGCGGCTCTCGGGATTTCGACTCGCGTATTCGGAGCGGCGGCAACCGTCTGTCCCGCTGTAAACTAGCGTTCGGCGGAACGGCTAATGTTCAGCCTGAAAAAGCTGAAACGCTGATGTGCTGATAAGCGACCGAAGGGAGCGACATGAAACCGACGGGCACCGTAGGCTACGCGGCGATGTTCGAGCAGTTCCATCCGACGGAGCTGCTGGACTGGTGCAAGGTGGCCGAGGAGTCGGGGTTCGGGTCGGTTATGGCTTCGGATCATTTCCATCCGTGGACCCCGGAGCAGGGTCAGAGCGCCTTCGTGTGGTCGTGGATGGGCGCTTTAGGTGCGACGACGAACCTCCGCTTCGGCACGGGCGTGACGCCACCAGGTTTCCGGTACCATCCGGCGATAATCGCCCAGGCCGCCGCCACGCTGGAAGCGATGTACCCCGGACGCTTCTGGCTCGGGCTCGGCGCGGGCGAGGCCTTGAACGAGCACATCGTTGGGGATTATTGGCCCGAGGCGCCAACCAGGCTGCGCATACTCATGGAGGCCATCGAGGTCATCCGCAGGCTCTTCTCGGGTAAGGTCGTCAAGTACAGCGGCGACCACATAAAGCTCGAGAGCGCGAAGCTGTACACGATGCCTGACACGCCGCCCCCGATCTACGTTGCGACCGCTGGTCCTATACAGAGCCGCAGGACGGGAGAGTTTTGCGACGGCATCATCACCGTCGGCGCCGCGGACGAGAAGATAAAGATGCTTATGGAGAAGTTCGAGGAAGGGGCGCGCCGCGCGGACAAAGATCCTTCCGGGATGCCGCGCATGATACAGCTCCACGTCTCGTGGGCCGAAAACCAGGAAGAGGCCGAGCAGCAGGCCGTAAGGGAGTGGCCGAACGGCGGGATGCCTTTCCCCAAGGCCGACATTCGCAATCCCGAGGACTTCGCGGCGATGGCCAAGCAGGTCAGCGTCGATAATTTCGTGAACCGTGTCCTGATGAGCGCCGACCTGAACGAGCATCTGGAGCACGTCCAACACTACGTCGATCTAGGTTTCGACGAGGTCTACATCCACAATGTGGGCCGCAACCAGGAAGAGTTCATAAGGGCCTACGGCGAGCGCGTCATACCGAAGCTGAGATGGCCGGAGAGTTAGTCTCTGCAGCGGATACACTGGCAGGAGTGAGACTCGCGCGGATGAAATCTTCGAGATCGTGAAAAACCAGCGTGAGTACTAGCGGACGGTCCATAGAGGTGGGTGGTATCCGGGTGGAGGTGGTCCGCAAGCCCATAAAGAACCTGCATCTCAGCGTTCATCCGCCGGATGGACGTGTCCGGCTATCGGCGCCGTTACACATAGACGACGAGGCCGTGCGGCTCGCCGTGGTCTCGAAGCTGTCCTGGGTCCGGCGCCACCAGAAAACCTTCGCCGACCAGCCGCGCCAATCCCAACGCGAGATGGTCAGCGGCGAAAGCCACTACTTCCTCGGACGCTGCTACCGCCTGAGCGTCACGGAGGGCAACGGTCCGAACCGCATCGCGGTGAACGGCACCTCGGACCTGAGGATGCAGCTCCGACCCGGCACGGATCGCGACAGACGCGAGCAACTGCTGAACGCTTGGTACCGCCGGCACATGAAAGAGCTTGTACAGGACCTGATCGCTAAGTGGCAGCCTATCACCGGGGTGGAAGTCGCTGACTGGGGCATCAAGAAGATGAAGACGAGGTGGGGAAGCTGTAACACCCGAGACCACCGCGTCTGGCTCAACCTCGAGCTCGCCAAGAAACCCCTCCATTGCATCGAATATGTGCTGGTCCACGAGATGGTCCACCTGCTTGAACGCAATCACTCCGACCGCTTCAGAGAGCTGATGGACAGGTTCCTCCCTCAGTGGCGCGTGTACAGGGACGAACTGAATCAGGCACCCCTCGCCCGTGAGGAATGGGCATGCTGAGCAGCGATGACGTTCGGAGATCCAGCAACTGTTCGGTAGTGGATCACTCGCCGATCGGACTCTCTGATAGTGGGATGCCGATTTGAAAATCGCCGTCGTGGGAGCGGGTATCGTCGGTGCTTCCGTCGCCTACCGGCTCTCAGAGGGCGGGGCTGAAGTTGTCCTGGTCGACGGGGCAGAGCCCGGCTCCGGCACCACCTCGGCCAGCTTTGCCTGGGTCAACGCCAACAACAAGCTCCCCCGCGAGTACTTCGAGCTGAACCTCGCCGGCATGCAGGAGCACGAGCGGCTCCACGACGAAGTCGGCGGCGGATGGCTTTACCCCACGGGGAACCTGATCCAGGCCCCAGACGAAGAACGGGAAAACCTCGAACGCCGCGTCGGGCGTCTCCGCTCCTGGTCCTACGCCGCCGAGATGCTCCCTGCTTCCACGGTCAACGAGAAGCTCGAACCGGAGGCCGTTTTCCCCGACCCAGAGTCCAGGATAGCGCACTTTCCCGATGAATCCTGGGTCGACGCCCCGGCCCTCACGAGAACGCTCGTGCAGGCCGCCAGCCATAACGGAGCCCCGACGATGGTCGGGAACAGGGTTTGCAGCATCGAGGCCGGAGACAAAGGTGCGACGCTGGGCCTGGAGAACGGCGATACCGTTTACGCCGACGCTGTGGTCAACGCAACCGGTGCGGGGGCAACATCAGTTGCGGGAATGGTCGGGAGGGAGTTGCCTCTCGAGGTATTCCGAGGATTGCTCGTCAGGGTCGCCGTCACCGGTGGGCCTCTGCATCATCTCATGCACACGCCGCGAATCAACGTGCGCCCCGACGGGCCCGGGTACGTACTGCTTCACCACGATTCGGTGGATGAGAAGCTTACGGACAACTTCGCCGGGACGGAAGATCCGCTCTGCGCGGAGCTTCTGGAGCGTGGGCGGCGCGTGCTTCCGGCTCTCGCGGAGGCGGAGATCGTGGAGGCGAGGTTCGGGATCCGCCCTGTTCCGGCGGATGGGCATTCGTGCGTTGGCGCTCTCTCTGAGATCCCTGGCTACTACGAGGCCGTGACGCATAGCGGGGTTACGCTCGGACCACTCGTCGGGCGGTTGCTGGCGCGTGAGATCCTGACCGGTGAGGTGGACCCGCTTATCGCGCCATTCCGCCCGGATCGCTTCTCGCAAACGTAAGCCGGGAGGTCGCCGACCGCTGTTTACAACCTGTCTCGCCCGGTCCTATACTGCCCTTCAGGAAAGGGAGGCGAGTACGCAGGGATGGCTTTCGCACAGCAGGGGTCTCTCGTCGCCCACGGGGCGGTGCTCCCCGTGGACAAATCGCCGTCGTGGCGAGGGTGGGGCCTACCCCGCTCGTCCGAAGCTATACCGGATACGGTCCTTCATAGTGTCGATAGCGGACGGTACGAAATCTCTTCGTGCACGCGAGCTTTCGGAAAGGAGTAGGAGCTTTGGGAGAATTGCTCTTTAGCGGGGGAACGGTCGTGACCGCGGAAGGTAGCTACAGGGCCGACGTGCTCGTCGAGGACGAGAAGATAGCCGCCGTCGCCGCGAACCTGGACGCTGACGGTGCCGAGACGGTAGACGCCTCCGGCAAGCTGATCATGCCCGGCTTTATAGACGCCCACACCCACATGGATATGCCCTTCGGAGGCACCGTGACGGCCGACGACTGGGCCACGGGCACCGAGGCCGCGGCGGCGGGCGGTACGACCATGATCATCGACTTCGCCCTGCAGGAAGCCGGCGGCACCCTGGCCGGGGCCTTCGACGCGTGGACGGAGAAAGCACGGGATAAGGCCGTTATCGACTACAGCTTCCACGTCGCCGTGACAGACCTGCGCGACGACATAAAGACCGAGCTGTCAGATCTCGCCGAAAAGGGCGTCGCCTCGATCAAGATCTTTATGGCTTACAAGGGAACACCTCTCTACACTGAGGACGAAGACCTCTTCGAGGTCTTGCAGTTATCCAGGGACGCGGGCGTTCTCGTCATGGTTCACGCTGAGAACGGGGATGCGATCGCCAAGCTGCAGCAACAGGCGCTCGCGCGCGGCGACACGGCGCCCCGCTTCCACGCCCTCACCCGCCCCGAGCCCGTCGAGGCCGAGGCGACGAACCGGGCGATCCGGTTGGCCGAGGTGGCGGAAGCCCCGATACTGGTTGTCCATGTCTCTTGCGCGGGCGCACTGGAGGCGATCCACCTTGCGCACGAGCGTGGCCAGACGGTCTTCGCCGAGACCTGCCCCCAGTACTTCCAGTTCGAGTACGAGGACCTGGCCAGAGATGGTTTCGAGGGCGCCAAGTTCGTGTGCTCCCCGCCGCTTCGCGACCCGAGGAACAGGCCGGCTCTTTGGAACGGTCTCAAGTTCGGTGATCTCCAGATCTTCGGCTCCGACCACTGCTCTTTCAACTACGAGGGTCAGAAAGAGCTTGGCAAGGACGACTTCACCCTGATCCCAAACGGACTCCCGGGCGCCGAAGAACGCGCGATGACGCTCTGGACGATCGGGGTTAGGGAAGGCAAGCTTTCCGAGAACCAGTTCGTCGCCGTCCTCTCCACCAACCAGGCGCGCATCTATGGCGCGTATCCCAGAAAAGGAACCCTGGCCCCCGGCGCCGACGCGGACATCGTGATCTGGGATCCGGAGCTCTCGACGACGGCTACGGTTGAGAACCGGCACGGCAACGTTGACTACACGCCTT
>DATDKB010000152.1:0-7063 GCA_036520255.1 Rubrobacter sp.
GGGCAAACTCCCCGACCTTGCCTTCGCGGGTGGAACGTCCTCCGACGCGCACTTCTCCCTCCATCTTGCCCTTGAAGAAGTGGGGGATCAAACCGTTAAGAGAGACGCAGAGCGTGCTCTTCCCCGCCCCCGACGGCCCCATCACCACGACGAACTCGCCCTCGGCCACCTCCACGTCCACACCCTTGAGCGCAGGCTTCTGCTGTCCCCTGTAACGGTAAGCGAGCCCCTCGATGCTAACTGCCGGTTCCATCTATTCTAAGCACCTCCCCATGCGCGAAGAATATGACAAAGGAGGCACCCAGCGCTACCCCTGCCGTTCTCAAGTCGGCTGAAGATCCTCGCTAAAGCCGAGGATGCAGCCATCAGGAGATAGTGAATTGGCGTGAGCGGCCGGCGGTGTCGTCTAGAAACGGGGAAGCGCTGTGACATCTGCACGTCACTCATAGATGAAATCCGCCAGAAGCTAGAGGCCGATCGGTTCGAGTTCTCCAGGCATGCCGTCGATCATGCATTCGGAGGAGCATCATGGTCGCACGGGCCAGTGCCGGAGCCCCGCTGCATCAGATCGAGGCGCACCGCTCGAAGGCGAGTAGGAGGGGCAGGTTCGCTACCTACCACTCCGGTCGATCAGACCGCAGACCTCGCACCCAACGCTGGCATGATCTCCTTCCCGTAAGCTTCGAGCGTCTCGTCCATCGCGTCGTGCATGAGGTAGACGTTGAACTGGTCCACACCGAGATCTTCTAACTCGCTTAGCTTTTTTATGTGGTCTTCGACGGTACCGAGGACGCAGAAGCGGTCGACTATGTCGTCGGGGACGAAGTCCGTAGAGCGGTTGTCCGCCCTGCCGTGGTGGCTGTAGTCGTAGCCCTCGCGCGCCTTGATGTAGTCTGTTAGGGCGTGCGGTACCTCGCTGTCCTCGCCGTAGCGGGCGACGAGGTCGGCGACGTGATTGCCGACCATGCCACCGAACCAGCGGCACTGCTCGCGCTGGTGGGCGAGGTCTTCGCCGACGTAGGCGGGGGCGGCGACGCAGATATTTACTTCCTCCGGGTCGCGGCCGGCTTCTCTGGCCGCGTCTTGGACGTGCTTCATGGTCCATTTCAGGATCACGGGGTCGGCAAGCTGTAGGATGAAGCCGTCAGCCTTGCGCCCAATGAGACTCAAAGCTTTGGGGCCGTAGCCGGCCATCCACACATCAAGCTTCCCTTCTCTGACCCAGGGTATGTCTACCTCGACGCCGGCGAAGTCGACCGCGCGTCCCTCGGCCAGCTCCTTTATGACATGCATTGCCTCTTCGAGCTGCCTGAGCGTCGTCGGCTTGCGCCCGAGAACCCGCACCACGGAGTCGCCGCGTCCAATGCCACAGATGGCGCGGTTGCCGAACATGTCGTTGAGGGTGGCGAAGGTGGAAGCCGTCACGGACGGATCGCGGCTTACGGGGTTGGTAACGAAGGGCCCGACCACTATCCTCTCCGTCGCCGAGAGCATCTGGGAGTGGACGACGTACGGTTCCTGCCAGAGGATGTGCGAGTCGAAGGTCCAGGCGTGCGTGAAGCCGAGGTCCTCGGCCTTTTTGGTAAGTTCAACGACCCGGCTGGCCGGCGGGTTCGTCTGGAGCGTGACGCCGAAGTCCATGCGTTCTCCTATCCTATCCTGTGCCACCACTCGCGGAACTCGGTGCACTTGCCGTCAGCCTCGAGCTCGACCAGGAAGATGCCGTCCAACTCGGCCGCGGAACCCGAAGTCGGGCTCGTGAACTCCGAGTGCCAGTGGGCGATGCCGCCGGTCTCGGTGGTCGCGAGGATCTCGTAGGAGAACTCTACGCCTTCCCGATCACGCGTCGCGTCGGACCAGTAATCTCGTATACCGTCCCTGCCTGTCACGGGTTCTTCGAACGGGGTCTCCTGGTAGGTCGCGTCCGGGGTGAACAGATCCGCAGCGGCCTCGGGGTCTCTGGTTTCCCAAGGCCACCTGTAAGCATCCAACCAGTTATTGAACGTCGGACGATCCATGGCTCAATTCTTCCCTGAGATCGCGGCCACGGCGCCCAGGGCTATGTAGATCCCACCCGTGACGTAGCGTCCTGCCCGCCGCAAGCCCACGCCACGCTTCCTGATCCAACCGCCGGCCGTACCGCCGAGCAGCGCGTACAAACCGTCCGTGAACATCCCGAGAGAGGCGAGCGTCGCGCCGAGCACGACTACCTGGGTCCAGGCGGCGCCCCTGGAAGGATCGATGAACTGCGGCAAGAAGGCGAGGAAGAAGAGCGCGACCTTGGGGTTGAGGACCTGCACGAGCACGCTCTGGTAAAAGACGCGGAAGCGGCTCTCCTCGCCCTCGGACAGTTCCGTCTCCTCTTCCCCGCCGTCGCGCCCGAGGATCTGCCTGAGGCCGAGGTAGACCAGGTAGGCCGCGCCGAGCCACTTTACGACCGAGAAAGCGGCCGCCGAGGAGGCGACTATCGCCGAGAGCCCCGCAGCGGCGAAGGCCACGTGCAGCAGGGTCCCGAGCTCGACGCCGAGCACAGAGACGAGCCCCGTCAGACGACCCCCGCTCACGCTTCGGGCGACGATGTAGATCACGGCAGGCCCAGGCACCAGCAGCAACGCCAGCGCCGCCGCGACGAAGAGGGCATAGGTGGGGGCGTCTGGCATCCTCTATCCCCTACGTCGTCTCTGGTTCGCGGGCCGGTTCCGTGGCGCGGCCCCCGATCATGGAGAGCGCCAGGTAGGCGACGGCCGCGACGCCGAAGGTAAAGAACAGGCCGTAATTGTACAGGCTCTCGATAAACGTGGGGTTCGAGAACACGCCCGCGAAGCCCGGGGTCGTGGCCGCTTTCAGGAAGCCGGGGATGACGGGTACCACGCCGATAAGCACGGCGGCTATCGCCTTCCAGTTCCAGCCGCCCGAGTACGAGTAGCGGCCGTCAAGCTTGTAGAGTTCGGCGAGGTCGAGTTGCCTGCGGCGCACGATCCAGTAGTCCATGATCATCACGGCCCCGATGGCCCCGAGGAGGCTGCCGTAGCCGACGAGCCAGGTAAAGATGTAGGCGCCGACGTTGTTGAAGAGCACCCAAGGGAAAGAGACGATGCCGATTAGCGCGGTTATGAGACCGCCGGTTCTGAACGAGATGTACTTCGGGGCGAGGTTCGAAAAGTCGAACGAGGGCGAGACCACGTTCGCTGCCATGTTCGTCGAGATCTGGGCGATCGCGATGATGATCATGGCGACGATCAAGAGCAAGGGCGTGTTCTGAGCCAGCCTCGTGACCAGCACCACGGGGTCCCAAATGGCCTCGTCGAAAACCACGATGGTCGCGGCCGTGACCGCGATCCCTATAAACGAGAAGGCCGTCATCGTGAGCGGAAGACCGAGGGCCTGGCCCACAATTTGCGAGCGCTGGGTCTTAGCGTAGCGCGTAAAGTCGGGGATGTTGAGGGAGAGCGTGATCCAATACCCCACGTTGGCCGCAAGTGACGGCCAGAACAGAGCCCAGAAGGGCGCGTCACCCTGCTGTAGCTTCGCCGAGGTCGCGAACACGTTGGCTATGCCGCCGCCGGCCGAGATACCCCAGACGAGCAGGACGAGGCTACCGATAAGAAGCAGGGGGGCGGCGAACGACTCGAAGAGCTTAACCCCCTCAACGCCACGGAGGATAATAACGAGCTGTATCGCCCAGAACACGAAGAACATTATGAAAGAGTGTCCGGGGACGTTGCCCCACCCGCTGAAGGCCGCGCTCATCAGGGCGTCGAGGGCGAGGCCCCCGATCCAGGTCTGAATCCCGAACCAGCCGCACGCCACGAGCGCCCGGGCCATCGCCGCGAAGTTGGCGCCCCTGACCCCGAAAGAAGCCCTGACGAAAACGGGAAAAGGAATGCCGTACCTCGTACCGGCATGAGCATTCAAAAGCATCGGGACGAGTACTAGCAGGTTGCCGAGCGAGATCGTCAACAAAGCCTGCCACCAGTTCATCCCCGCGGCCATCAGCCCGGCGGCCAGGGAATAAGTCGTGATGACTATCGCCATCCCGATCCAGAGCGCGGCGATATTGTAAGTCGTCCACGTCCTCTGCTCGGGCCCCGTCGGCGCAAGATCCTCGTTGTAAAGCGGAGAGGCCATCGCACCGGTCTTGATCCGCTCCAGCTCCGCCTGGTTGTTTACCGCGAGATCCCTGAACTCTTCCCGTTCCATGGTCCTCCCTTCGGTTGCCTGAGGCCTATTTCTTCGCCCACTCCATCGTCTTTTTCGCGAGGCTGTAGAGTGCGCGCACGCTCATCTCGAGGTCCTCTTCGGGCGTGTCTTCGTCCTTGGTGTGGCTGAGGCCTCCGAGGCTCTTGACGAAGAGCATCACCGTCGGCATGAGGCGGGCCATCTCCGCGGCGTCGTGCAGGGGTCCGCTCGGTAGCCGGTGCGACTGCCCGGCTACCTCGTTGCACGCCTCTTCGGCCAGGGAGATGAGGTCGTCGTCGAAGGGGATGGGCTCTATGCGCCACAGGCGCTTCCACTCGACGGAGACGTCTTCCTCTGTGGCGATGCGGGCGGTCGCATCCTCGGCGGCGTCGAGCATGTTCGCCAGCACCTCGGGATCGAGGGCGCGCTGATCGAGGGACATTTCGCACCACCCGTTGAAGGCGGTGACGATGGCGGGGCTAACGTTGACGAAGCCGGTGGTGGCGCGTACGTCGTCGCGGCTTGCCGCGTCATCGCGGAAAGCCACCGCCGAGCGGGCCGCCGCGATGAAGGCGTCCCTTCTTACCTCCATCGGCGTCGAACCTGAATGGGCGTGCCGGCCGGTGAAGCGGACGGCGTGACGCTCGACGCCGAAGGTGCCGAGCACCACCCCGAGCGGCAGGTCCATTCTCTCCAGCACAGGGCCCTGCTCGATGTGGAGTTCCAGGTAGGCGGCGGCGTTCTCGAGTTGGCGACCCGCTTCGTTGACCCTGTCGAGGTCGACGCCGTGCTCGGCGAGGGCGTCGGGCAGGGCTACGCCGTCGCTGTCTTGGAGGTCGCGCACGTCGTCGGGTTTCAGGGCGCCCGTGGCGGCGCCGGAGCCGAAGAGGCTGCGCCCGAAGCGGGCGCCCTCCTCGTCGGCCCAGTCAACGAGGCGCAGGGTGACGGGTCGCTCCTGCGGGGCCAGGGTGCGCATGACTTCCAGGGCGCCGACCACGTTCAGGGCGCCGTCGAGCCAGCCGCCGTTCGGGACGGAGTCTATGTGGCCGCCGATCAGGACGGCCCGTTCTGAATCACCTGGAGCGGTGGCCCACACGTTGCCGGCCTCGTCGGTCTCTATCTCAGCGATGCCTTCTATCTCCTCGAGTTTTCCTCTGAACCACCCGCGAGCCTTCTCCCACTCCTCGGTCCACGCGACGCGGCGGGCGCCGTCCGGGCCGCCGGTAAGGTCGGCCAGCTCTTTCAGCTCTTCGACGGCGCGGCGGGCGTCCACCCCTTCGGTCTGCACTAGCCGACCCTCTCCCTGATGCCGATCTCCGCCAACGCCTCGTCCATGATGTCAGCGGCCTCGTCCGCCGCCTCGCGGGTGATGATGAGCGGCGGCGAGATGCGGATGCTGTTCGCCTTCAGGCCACCCTTGCCGACGAGAAGGCCGCGCGTCCGGCATGCTTCGAGGAATCGGACGGCGGCAGCGGGGTCGGGCTCGAGGCCGTCGCCGACGAGCTCAAGGGCCAGCATCAGGCCCCGTCCGCGGACCTCGGCCACGATGTCGTGGTTTTCGGCCATCTTCAGGAGGCGGTCCTTCAGGTGGGTGCCGACCTCGTGGGCGTTCGTCTGGAGGTCGTTGTCGAGGACGTAGTTGATGTTCGCCAGGGCGCCAGCGGTCGAGATCGGGTTTCCGCCGAAGGTCGAGAGGTGGAGGTTCGGGGCGACAGACTCGATAATTTCGGCCCTGCCGACTACGGCACCGATGGCTAGGCCGTTGCCGAGACCCTTGGCCATCACGATCATGTCCGGTTCCGCATCAAAGGCGTCGATGCCCCAGAAGTGATCACCCGTGCGGCCGAAGCCCGTCTGAACCTCGTCGGAGATCAGGAGTATCCCTGTCTCGTCCAGTATCTCCTTTACCCGCTCGAAGTATCCGGGCGGCGCGTCGACGAAACCCCCGACGCCTTGGATGGGCTCGGCGATAAACGCCGCGACGTTGCCCGTGGTCTCCTCCTCGACCACGGCGCGCACGTCGTCAGCGCAGAGGAGGTTGCAGCGCCCCTCGCCCCGACACAGTGGGCAGCGCAGCTGATAAGGGTTGCGAGCGTAGGCCACGTCGAGGGCCGAGCGTGAGGTCGGGCTCCAGTTGCTCTGGCCCGTTATGCCCATCGTCATGAACGTCGAGCCGTGGTAGGAGGACCGGAGCGCGATGATCTCGCTGGAGTTGCGGTAGCGCGTCGCGAAAAGGAGCGCGGCCTCGTTCGCCTCCGAGCCGCTGCCGACGAAGAACGCCTTCTTCTCGCCGGAGATCGGGGCCAAGTCTATGAGCTTCTCGGCCAGTTTGACCTGGTTCTCTATAAGGTAGAGCGTCGAGGTGTGCAAAATCTTGTCCACCTGGCTCTTTATGGCGTCGGTGATCTCCGGCACCGCATGACCACTGATGGTGGTCACGATCCCACCGAAGAAGTCCAGGTACTCGTTACCCTCGGAGTCCCAAACCTTGAAACCCTCGCCGCGCGCGAGCTCCAGCGGCTGCTCGTAGTACAGTGGCATCCACGAAGGCAGCGCCGTCCTGTGCCGCCGCCCCAGCTCCTCCGGGTTGGTCATACCCGCACCTCCAGTCCTTCAGTCGCCGTGAAGCTCCGCTCGACGAACCTGCCAGAACCCCGCTCGCCGACGAGCTCGCCGTCCCCGTACACCAGGTTGCCCCGCACGTAAACTGCCGCGGGCCCACCATGAAACTCCCGTCCCTCATAAGGCGTGTAGTCAACGTTGCCGTGCCGGTTCTCAACCGTAGCCGTCGTCGAGAGCTCCGGATCCCAGATCACGATGTCCGCGTCGGCGCCGGGGGCCAGGGTTCCTTTTCTGGGATACGCGCCATAGATGCGCGCCTGGT
>DATDKB010000153.1:0-2112 GCA_036520255.1 Rubrobacter sp.
TGGTACTACTCCACGCTTTTCCGTTGAACGGCAGGATGTTCGAGCTCCAGATGAAAGCGTTCTCGGGGGACCGCCGAGTTGTGGCGCCAGACTACCCCGGGTTCGGGCGTTCCCCGCGCACCCCCGCGCAACCCGATGTCCACTACTACGCCGAAGGGGTCCGCGGCCTGCTGGACAGGTTGCACCTCGAGCGCGTGATCCTCGGCGGCGTCTCTATGGGCGGCTACGTGGCCTTCGAGTGCATGAGGCTCTTCCCCGAGAGGGTGTCAGCCCTCGTCCTCGCGAACACCCGTCCCGAACCGGACCCGGAGGAGACGCGCGAGACCCGCAATGAGATGGCCCTCAGCGTCGCCAAAGAGGGGGTCGGGGTACTCGCCGATCTCCAGATAGAGCGCCTCCTCGCCCCGGATAGCCTGCAAGACAACGAACTCGTCGAAGACGTGCGGGCCATGATCCTCGAGAACTCCCCCGACGGCGCCGTCGCAGCCCTCGGCGCCATGCGCGAACGTCCCGACTCGCGGCCACTTCTCGGCAAGATAGGCGTCCCGACCCTCGTCGTCGGTGGGGAGAAAGATGACATCTCCTCCCCCGAGGTCATGGGCGCGATGGCCGCCAAAATACCAGGCGCCCGCCAACTTGCCATCCCCAACACCGGCCACCTCTCGAATCTCGAAGCCCCCGAGAAGTTCAACACCGCCCTGGGCGATTTTCTGAAGAGCGTGCAGTAATGCAGCTACCGGCTGGTCAATATACCTGTTTGATACCAAGTCCGGGTGAATGCCAACTGCGCGACGAAGTGCACCTTCGCCCGCGAAGCTCTTCCCCTGGTCGTGGATTGCCGCTTTCGCGGGAATGACGGATGGGAGGGCTCCAGTATGCCCGCAGATCCCATCCTAACGGACTCGGTATGAGTCCTCTTGCCTGTAGCCAGGCTGGTTCGCGAACCGCCCCTACTATTGCGGAAGCACCGTGGCCTCGTAGCGTACGTCCTTGACCTCTTTGCCCATGACCTTCAAGTTCACGGAGACTTCCTCCTCGTCTTCGTCGAGTCCTACGACGGCGCTGATGCGCAGCGGTTCGCCAGGGGAGACTTTTTCTCCCTCCTTTCCGCCCGTCGTGCTGACGTACGCTTTCGCCTCGCCCTTCTTCGCCGAGATGGTCGCGTTGAGCTTGTAGTTCCCGGAGAGGTTACCGTCGGTGTCGATGATGCTGAGCGAGAGTTCGCCGCGGACGACGCTGGCGCTACCGGTGCCAGTGATCTTTCTCCCGGCCAGTAGGCCGCCCGTGGACTTGCAAGTCTGTTCCGACCCCGTGATGGTGTGCCGGACTTGCACCCCACAAGCACGAGCGCGCAGAGCATGGCGTAGGCGATTGCAAGCACCACGCGCCTCGCCGTCCGCGTTGTCGTTGTCATCCGCATCTCGGTCTCAGTGTTCACGAATGGAGCGCCAAGTTCTGTGCGACGAGTGCCGACAACACGGACGGCTCGACGGAGGTTGCGGAGCTTGCGGTGGAGATGCCGGCGACCACGCCGATGATGACGAAGATCGAGCCGAACAGGAACAACGCCACGGCGAGGCAGCCAAGTAGGAGTGCGGACCTCTTGTACTTTTTCTCCAGTTGTTCCTCGGAGCGATGGCTGATCAGGAACCGTTTCTCTCCTCCTTCGTCCGCCGGAGCCCCGATGTGCCCGTCCTCCCTGGCAACCCCTAGCACGTACACGGGCGCGTCCAGCGGCAAGATGCCCTCGACGTAACGATAGCCGATGGTGCTACGCCCCCCGCCGAGGTGCACCGTGAGGCCTCCCAGGGTAAAGTTGCCTTCTCCGCCGGTGTTGTTCTCGAAGCGGTTCACTACTTCTAGACCGTCGAGCTCGGCACCCTCGCCGCGGATACCGACCACCCCCGAGTCGTCCTCAACGGCGAAGGGCGCGAACCGCTCGTTCGAGGCCATCACCTCTGTACGCTTCCCCGTCCGTAGGTGCCCGTCCGAGTCATAGTCCCTCACGTTGTACTCGCGGATAACCTGGGACAGGTAGTAGGTGCATTCATGCCCGGCCATCTCGCTCCTGAGAGGCTCCCCGCAACGTAAGGTCCCTTTTACCTCGACGGG
>DATDKB010000154.1:0-3821 GCA_036520255.1 Rubrobacter sp.
TGGGGCTTCGGCGACGCCCCAAAAAGAGCGCCGCCAGTCGCCTCGTTCTCCCCGTCGACTCCCGACACACGCTACTATAAGGCACCACCCCACAAATTGTCCAGGCTCCCTCGACCACAAGTTGAGGGCAATTTTGCAGGGCTTTTCAGCCCGTCCGACGGCCGGGCAGCACGTTGGCTGCGCCAGCTTGTCAGCACGCTACGCCCTTGCGGGCTACCCTTTTCAGCACGCTCCCTTTGGTCGCTTTCAGCATGCCGCCTGCGGCGGCTTGTCAGCTCTTTGCCATACCGGCCTCGCCCTGCTGCGTACGAAGAACCGCAGCCTGCGACGGTGGCGGCCGACGCTCATCGCGTCGGCCCGAGACGATTACCTGAAAGCGAGGCCGTAGGCGAGAAGCGTGCTGATGATGCCCTAAAGGCGCCGTGGTGACAAGCGTAGCCCGCAAGAGCGTAGCGCGTGCTTACTCTTCGCCGTCCTTCCACAAGAACCAGTTAAGCGCTATCTGGGCGCTTAGGACGGCGAAGAGTAACGCGAAGAGGCCGTGAGAAAAGTCGTGGCGCCAGGCGGTGTGGACGACGAGGGCGCAGGAGACGGTCAGGGCGGATACGACGAAGAGCAGGGTGACGCCAAGCACAACGGCGCGGAGTACACGCCTGACGAGGCCGTCCCGGCGGCCCGTGGCGTGCGGCAGGCCGGCCCCCCGCGCCACTGGTTCAGTCCTTTTTTCCCGAACTGGCCGAAGTCCCTGCCGGCTTCTCTTTGTCCTTCTGTTCTTTCGTGCCCTTGTCCCCGTTGGTTGTTGTGGAAGTATCTTTGGTTACGGTCTCTTTCGTGCCCTTGTTGCCGTAGTCGGTCGAGTAGAAACCCGAGCCCTTGAACGAGATGCCCACGGGGTGGAGGACTTTCCTGACCGGGGCGCCGCACTCGACACAGGTCGTGAGAGGGTCTTCCGAGAATTTCTGCATCACGTCGAAGATGTGTCCGTTTTCACACTTGTACTCGTAGATCGGCATCCAACCTCCAGTTTAAATGCTCATGGGTATAAATTATACAGGCTGGATGGCGCCCTGATCTTACGTGCCTGCTACTTGGGACGCTTGGTGGGGTCGAGATCCCCCGAGCCGAAGTCTTGCTGGAGGTGTTCGCGGGCCGCTTGCACCAGCTCGGGGCGGGCGCAGATCTCCTCCACCTCCTCGGGGGTGGCGTTGCGCTTAACGTACTCCTCGTTCACGACGTCGCCGAGGTGGGCGCCCTCGCCGACGCGGTGCATGATGTACTCGAGCACTCGCTCTTCGCGCACCGAGCGCTGGTTCGTGTTGAACAGCCGGTCCCAGAAAGACCTCTTCTCGCTCTCCGGCATCCCTCTCTCCTAGGTCGAGTAACGTCCCACACCGAAGTGTACCGAGTCGCACGCTCCCCGTACAGTCAAGGGCGACCGGGCTTGCCTAAGACCTTCTGCGGGGTTGGAAACCAGGGGCGAGCCTCGTCAAGTTCCTCGCCGGCTCCAACGGTGTGGTGCTCTGCACCGGCCAGTAGGATCGACGGGCGCGCCGAACGGTTACGCCCGCGCGTGGACGCCGACGAGCGACTCGGCGATCTGGACGGCATTCGTCGCCGCGCCCTTGAGCAGATTGTCCGAGACGCACCAGTACTCCACGACACGCCCGAAGACTCGCAGCCGCCCCACGTGGACGCCGGAATCCCCGGCATGCTCCAGCGGCGTCGGGAACGCGTTCGCGTTGCCGGAGAACGATACGCCGGGCGCGCCCGAGAGCGCCTCTGTAACCTCTTCCAGCGTAACCGGCCTTTCGAGCTCGACGTAGACGCTTTCGGAGTGTCCGGTGTGTACGGGGATTCGGACGGCGGTCGCGTGGACTTCGAGTTTGGGGAGGTCCATGATCTTGCGGCTCTCCCGCACCATCTTGGTCTCTTCGGTGGTCCGCCCATCCTCCCCGATGGACCCGATCAGGGGAATAGCATTGCCGTGGATGGGCTTTGGATAAACATCTTCGCGCCCATCCTCGAGCGCATCCACCCCGCCACGCCCGGAACCCGAGACGGCCTGATAAGTCGAAACGACCACCTTCTCGACGCCGAACTCGCGCGCGAGCGGCGCCAGCGTAACGACCATCTGGATCGTCGAACAGTTGGCGTTGGCGATGAGCCCGTCGTGGCCCTCCAACGCTTCCGCGTTAACTTCGGGGACGACGAGGGGCACGTCGGGATCGAGCCTGAAATCGCTGCCGTTGTCTATAACGAGAGCACCCCGCGAGATGGCCTCCCGCGCTAGCTGAACCGCCGCGCCCTTCTCCCCCTCGGTCCCGGCGAAGAACGCGAAATCTACCCCCTCGAAAGCCTCGGGCTCCGCCACCCCGACCTCGAAAGACTCCCCGGCGAGCACCGCCGTCCGGGCGCTCCTGGCAAGGATGCGCAACTCCTTTATCGGAAAGGCACGCCGCCTCAACTCGGCGACCAGCCTGTCACCGACCAGTCCAGCCCCTACGACCGCTACCATATATCCTTCACTCATAACATCCTCCACGACAAACTACTGAAACCTACAAAGCGTTGTTCGCGATATCCAGCAGATCCCAGACCACCCCGCTCGCGGTGCGTTCCGGGCCGGCGCCGGGGCCGCGCACGGTGAGCGTAACATCCGAGTAGCGGCGCGTGCGGAAGTCGAAGACGTTCTCGGGTCCGCTTATGGGGGCGAAAGGACTCTCTACCGGGGTGTCCTGCGGGCCGACCTTGACCGGACCGCTCTGCGGGATACGCACCAGATAGCGGAGCATGTGGTGTTCCTCGACGGCGAGCAGGCGTGCCACGAAGGCCTCGTCGTGCTCGGGGAGACGCCGCATGAACTCTTGCAGCGGCACGTGTTCGAGCCCTTCGGGAACCAGGGATTCGTAAGGAATATCCTCAGGTTCTATCTCCCGGCCCATCATGCGCGCCAGGATGATGGCCTTCCTCGCCACGTCAAGCCCTGAGAGGTCGTCGCGGGGGTCGGGTTCGGCGTAGTGGAGGTCGACCGCATCCTTTACCGCTTCGGAGAACGACCTGCCGCCCTCCACCGCGCTCATGATGAAACCGAGGGTGCCGCTCGGGCTAGCCTGTATCTCCAGGATCTCGTCGCCCGTCTTCAGGAGGCCGTCCATGGTGGAGATGATCGGCATCCCCGCCCCGACCGTGGCCTCGTGCCAGAGACGGTCCGGGATCATGCGCCTGAGTTGCTCGTACTGCGCCGTGCTGCCGGAGAGCGGCCCCTTGTTCGAGAGAACCAGATAGGCACCGCCACGGATGCCGAGCAAGTTCAGGGCGAAGGTTCCGCCGTGCACGGCAACGTCGACGACTACCCGCGTGAAGCCGGGCTCGGGCGCCGAGCCTAGCACGTCTTCCAGCGGCTCGACGCCAAGGTCGGAGAGCCTGCCGCCCTCCACTTTCAGGCGTATCGCTTGCGGCAGCAGTTCCTCGCCAACGAGCGCGCCTGAGGTATCTGAGACGGCGCGGTACTTGACCTCGATGCCGTCACCGGACCAGCGCTTGCGTTCTTCGAGGATAATCTGGGCGACGGCCCGTCCGACGTGCCCGAGACCGAGCTGGACTATCTCCAGCCGCTTCACGCCACCTCTTCGCCCGCGTATTTTCCTTCCTGGGGGATCAGGCCGGCGTGCAACGCGCGCAGGACATCGAGGCCCACGTCGGCGGCTACGACGAACACGAGCCCGGCCGCGGCGATCCCGAAGTGCTGCACGGGGATGCCGGCCTCGCGCAAAAGGCGCCGGCCGCGGCCGAGATCTTCGTCGTCCGGCGAACCGATGCAC
>DATDKB010000155.1:0-12189 GCA_036520255.1 Rubrobacter sp.
CGCGGCCGACGTTTATCGTGGTAACGTCCCCGATCAGGCCGTCCCCATCCGAGATCGTGCCTGCGACCCTGGCCAATTGCCCCGTGCGGTGCGGCACCTTGATGCGATACGTGTAGTCGAGCGGCAAAGCAAACCTCCTGACGTGCAGCCACGTCCTCGGCCCAAACTCCAAAGCCCCGTAGCGGGATTCTATAGGAGGCCACGCCCAACGGCCATCTATTGACCGTCGAGGTACCGATGGTAAAGAGGCCTACCGGGGTGTCGTACCGTCTTCCTGCGGCACTTTATCGAACGTTATCGCCCGGCACCGATTTGCAAACGTCGCCGTGAGAGAGGATCGGGATCTGCGGGTCCCGATCCTTCGTAGTGTAGGCTGGATGACGCGTCATCCACCCGCCCGGGCCTCCTCGATCGCGGACTCGCCTCGGACCGCGCCTGATATAAACTCGCCGGGCAGGAGGTATTCGAGGTGGGAGGATTTATGCAGCGTACCTTCGACGTTCAGGCCGTCCGCGGGCAGTTTCCGGCGCTAGGCAGAACCTACAACGACCGGGCCGTCGTGTATTTCGACGGGCCCGGCGGCTCGCAGGCGGCCCGGCAGGCCATCGACGCTATGTCCGGCTACATGGAGCGCGGCGGGGCGAACCTTCACGGCGTCTTCCCGACGAGCACGGAGACAGAGGAGATCCTGGCCGATACCCGCCGGGCGGCGGCTGATTTCCTCGGGGCCGCGCCGGACGAGGTCGCATTCGGGGCCAACATGACCACCCTGACGTTCGCCATCTCCCGCGCCCTCGCGGATGAATGGGACGAGAACTCGGAGATCGTCGTCACCGAACTCGACCACCGCGCCAACGTGGACCCCTGGATCATCGCGGCCGGAGAGAAGGGCGCGAAGGTACGCTGGGTCCGCGTGGATCCCGAAACCCTCACCCTCGATTACGACGACCTCGGAAGGAACATCAACGAAAAGACCAAACTCGTTGCCGTCGGTCTGGCTTCAAACGCGGTCGGCACCGTAAACGACGTGGCAACCGTCGCAGAGAAAGCCCACACCGTGGGCGCCGTCGTCGCCGTCGACGCTGTACACGCGTCCCCGCACATCCCCGTAGACCGCGATGAGCTAGGCGCCGACGTCATCACCTGCTCAGCCTACAAGTTCTTCGGACCGCACGTTGGCGTTACCGCTGTAAGGCGCGAGCTGTTCGAGAGGCTGAACGTTTACAGGCTCGACCCTGCGCCGGCTCACATCCCGGACAAGCTCGAGACCGGCACCCAGAACCACGAAGGGATCGCCGGCGTCAAGGGCGCCCTCAATTTTATAGCCTCCCTGGGCGAAGGCGCCTCGCAACGGGAGAGGCTCACGAGCGCGATGACCAAGATCGAAGAGTACGAGGCGGACCTTGCGTCAAGGTTCCGGGCTGGGATCCGGGACCTCCCTGGCGTCAAGCTCTACACCGCCCCTGACGGTGTCCGCAAGACCCCAACCATCGCGTTCAGGGTGGAGGGACATTCTACGGACGAGGTCTGCGCCCGGATGCTGGAGCACGGCTTCTTCGTCGCGGCCGGCGACTTCTACGCCTCCACGCTCGCGGAAAAGCTCAGCGTCGGGGATAGTGGCGGCTTCGTCCGCGCCGGCCTCGCCCCGTACAACACGGAAGGCGAGGTCGAGGGCTTCGTCGAAGCCGTGCGTAACCTGCGTGCTGGCTGAAGGCTCTCGTGGTTACAGTCTCTGTGTGTCTCCGACTTGACGACGCTGCGTGAGATTCTGGTATACTACGAGACGGTAACGTAAGGTGGGTCGACAGTAGACGGAGCGCCACCCAGAGTTAGAGGGTGGCCTTTCTGTTTGTTGGGCCCAGAACACGAAAGGCGGGCTCCACAATATGGCCCAAGGAACGGTAAAGTGGTTCAGTGACGAGAAGGGCTACGGCTTCATCTCCCCGGACGATGGGGGCGAAGACCTCTTTGTGCACCACACGGGCATCTCGGGAGAGGGCTTCAAGACCCTCGATGAGGGCGCCAAGGTGACGTACGAGGCCACCCAGGGGCGTAAGGGCATGCAGGCGGAGAACGTTACTCCCGCGTAGCACCCGATAAGCAACCAAGCGGCAGAGGCCGGGTTTCTCAAACCCGGCCTTTGTCGTATAAGCAGGACTACAAGGATCTTTTGGAACGCGTTGGACGAGGCCTGAACCCGTTCGAGGGAGGTCTCGTGCAATACGTAGTAGCCGTGCTTGTGGGTCTGGGAGTCGCCGAGGTTGCGACCTTGATCACTACGATCTACCTGCACCGGGTCCTGTCTCACAAATCGATTCGGCTCCATCCGGCCCTGACGGTGCTCATGCGCCTTGGGATGTGGATGCTCACGAGCATCTCGCCGCGCGAGTGGGTCGCCGTCTACCGCAAGCACCACAACTTCAGCGACGTTGAGGGAGATCCGCACAGCCCCCACGTCGAGGGATACTGGCAAATCATGATCGGCAACGTCTACTACTACCGCTGCGAGGCGAACAACGACAACACTTTAGAGAAGTACGCCGCCGACCTTCCCTTCGACCGCCTGGATAGGATCTTGCTGCGACGAGGAACTCTGGGCTTCTCGCTGACCGGTGTGATCCTGGTCCTCCGCATGGGCATCGGCCCCGGTCTCACGGCGCTCGCCACGCTGGTGGTCGTCTACCTGCTGCTGAACGCCGCCATCAACGGCGCCGGCCATACCTTCGGCTACAAGAGCTTCGAGAACGACGCGACCAACCTCAAGCTGCTGGCGCTCGTAACTTTCGGAGAAGGCATGCACAACAACCACCGTGCCCGTCCCGCCTCATCCAAGCTCTCCGCTCTCCGTGGCGAGCTCGACCCTGCGTGGCCCGTTATAAAGTTCCTCGTCGCCCTGCGGTTGGCGGAGGTCCTTAGCAACGTGGACGAAGGCTGGGAGGACCACCGCCGCCGTATCCTCACTACCACCATCAGCCCGCTCAGCGCCACTACCACAAAGGAATAGAGGCCAACAAACGTCTCCCGACCAACGTCCTTTCGACAAGTGCTTGACCACTCGATGTACCTAAACGAGTTCGCATTCTCCCCAAAATCCCCTACATAGGGTCAAAGACGTGTCCGGGGGCACCCGGCTATATTTCGGGCCTAGTTCCCTACCACCCGGGAGGTTCGAAATGCAGACGCTAGCAAAATCAGGCACATGGCTTCGTCACCAGGAGCACGACCGGATCTCTATTCCAGAAGATGTGCCGGCGCTCGGGATCGAGGAGGGCGACGAGGGTGTGATCCGCGGGTTGCACCTCGACAACGAGACAGTTCTGACCTTCGTCGCGATCGCCTATTCTACGGGTCAGCCCAGGGGAGAGGTGACGGTGGAGATCAAGCCGTTGAGGAAGGTCCGGTCTTACACAACCGCATCACAATAAACATGTAGGGGCGGTTCGCGAATTGACCTCGTACCCCACGGCGCGATCATCCCATCAACAGATACAGCAACGCTTTCTGGGCGTGCAATCGGTTTTCGGCCTGGTCGAAGACGCGGCTCTGAGGGCCGTCTATGACCTCAGCGGCTACTTCTTCACCCCTGTGGGCCGGGAGGCAGTGCAGGAAGATGGCGTCTTCGGCCGCCAGGTCCATCAGGCCTTCATTTACCTGGTAGGGGGCGAACTCTTGCTTTCGCTTCTGGGCTTCGGCTTCCTGTCCCATGCTCGCCCATACGTCGGTGTAGACGACCCCAGCGCCCTGAACTGCCTCGGCGGGGTCCACGGTCAGGTGCGGGGCCGCGCCCAGGGATTCGGCCAGATCCATTATCTCTGTGTCGGGACCGTGGCCTTCGGGGTGGGCGATCGTTAGCCCAGCGCCGGTCAGGGCGCAGGCTATGGCTAGTGAGTGGGCGACGTTGTTGCCGTCGCCGACGTAGGCTATTTGCGTGCCCGCGAGCGTGCCTAGCCCCTCGCGTACGGTCATGAGGTCGGCGAGGGCCTGGCACGGGTGGTGGGCGTCGGAGAGGCCGTTTACCACGGGTACGTCGGCTGCGCCAGCGAGCTCTTCGAGGTCGCCGTGGTCGAAGGTGCGTACCATGATGGCGTCGATGTAGCGGGCAAGGACGCGGCCCGTATCGGACGGCGTCTCGCGTTTGCCGATCTGGATCTCCTCGGGACTCAGGTGAAGCGCGTGGCCACCGAGCTGGTACATCCCGACCTCGAAGGAGACGCGGGTCCTGTTGGAGGGCTTCTGGAAGACCATCGCGAGCGTGCGTCCCCGCAATGGCGTGTACGGGATGCGGCTCTTCTGCAACGCCTTTATGCGGATGGCCTCGTCCAGGATCAGGGAGATCTCCTCACGAGAAAACTCCGCGAGCGTCAGGCAATCTCGTCCAGAGAGTGAAGATGGGGGAGGGGCGTCCTGGATGTCGGGGATGACGGACCTCATGCTACCGCTGCCTCCGGTACCGTCGCCTCTATCGATTCGTAAACGCCGCCTCGAAAGGTATCGAGCGCCGCTCGTACCTCCGTTCTGCTAACGGTAAGTGGCGGCGCCATGCGTATGGTCGTTCCACCCACCAGGTTGACGAGAACTCCTTCGTCGAGGCAGTGCTCGAAGACCCCTAGCGCGAGGTCCGTATCACCGAGGTCAAGCCCGAGTAACAGTCCCTCGCCCCGCACCTCCGCGCCGGGGACCACCTCGGCGAGCTTGATGAGCGCGTTCTTTAGCACAGTACCCTTGAACCGAACCTCTTCCAGAAAAGCGGGGTCGCTAACGACGCCGAGCACGGCCCTGACGGCTGCCATCGCGAGCGGGTTCCCCCCGAAGGTAGACCCGTGGTTGCCAGGCCCGAGCGCCGCGTACTCTTCCCCGACCATCATCGCCCCGACGGGAAAACCGCCGCCTAATCCTTTCGCCGTCGTGAGCACATCCGGTACGACGCCCATCCCCTGGTACGCGTAGAGGTGACCCGTGCGACCCGCCCCGGTCTGAACCTCGTCGAAGACGAGCAGCGTCCCGTGCTCGTCGCAGAGATCTCGCAGGCCTTCGAGGAAACCCTCGGGAGGCTCGTTAATGCTGCCCTCGCCCTGGATGGGCTCTACGAGTATGGCGGCCGTCTGCGGGCCGGCCATCGCCCGTGCGGTCTCCAGGTCGCCGAAAGGTGCGTGGACGACTCCGGGCAGCATGGGGCCGAAGCCGTCCTGCAGCGCGGGCTGGGCGGTGGCACTCAGGCCGCCGTAGGTTCGGCCGTGGAAAGATTTCGAGAACGTCAGGACCTCGTGCTTGCGGGGTCCGTGGGTGTCGTGGGCGTGTTTGCGGGCGAGTTTTATCGCCGCTTCGATGCTTTCGGTGCCGGAGTTGCAGAAGAAAACCCGATCGAAGTCCGTCGCGTCGGTCAGCATCTTTGCCACCTCTGCCTGAAGCGGGATCTCATATAGGTTGGAGCAGTGGATGAGCTTCCCAGCCTGCTCCCTTATCGCTTCGACGAGGGCCGGGTGCCCGTGGCCGAGGGAGTTCGTGGCGATCCCGCCGATAAAGTCCAGATAGCGGTTGCCTTCTTCGTCGAAGAGCCAGCTACCCTCGCCTCCCGTGGGCGTTATCTTGAGGCGTTTGTAAGTCTCCATCACTGCTTGCATGCCGCGACTCCTTCGGATATGAGCGTTCCAACCTGCTCGCCCGCGACGGCCGCCGCGAGCGTTCCTCTTCTGTTGCCGTTGAGGATCCTGGCCTCCACCCCGCCGCGTGCGGCCTCGGCCGCGGCCCACAGCTTGGGCACCATCCCGCCCGCCGCGAGCCCGCGCTCGACGTAGTTCTCGCACCGGTCAGGGGCGATCTTCTCCACCGTTTCGCCGCCGTCGAGCAAACCGTCCACGTCCGTCATCAGGAACAGATGCCCGGCCCCGAGCCCGACGGCGAGGTCCGCGGCGGCCGAGTCGGCGTTGACGTTGTACGCGCCTTCGGGACCCACGCCTAGCGGCGCGACGACGGGCACGAACCCACCCTCCCACAAGCTTTCGATCAGGTGCGTCTCGACCCCCAGGACCTTCCCAACCCTCCCGAGGCCGGGGACGGGCTCAACCACGAGCGTCGGCCCGTCGGTCCCCGAGATGCCCGCCGACGGAACCCCAAGACCATTGAGCCAGCGCGCGAGGTTCTTGTTGACGCCGCCGGCGAGTACGACCTCCGCGACCTCCAACGTGGCCTCGTCCGTCACCCTAAGCCCGGCGTGAAACCGGGTGGGGATCCCAAGCGCGTCGAGCATCCTGGTGAGCTGGACGCCACCGCCGTGCACGACCGCGACCCTGTGTTCTGCCGACAGGAGTTCGGGCAGATCCTCCAGAGCACTGCCGGCCAGGGCTCCGCCCCCGACTTTGATCACGATGGGCCTCGCGGCGCTCACGTCCTGTAGCTCCCGTTGATCCTTACGTACTCGTAGCTCAGGTCGCAACCCCAGGCCGTGGCCGACGCTTCACCCTCGTCGAGGCGGGCCGTGATCCTCACCTCGCCGTGTGCGAGCGTCGCGTTGGCCTCCGCCTCCTCATGCGCTACGGGTTCTCCATCTGAGAAGACTTTGATGGGTCCAAACCAGAGATCTACTTCTTCGGGATCGAACTCTACTCCCGAGTAGCCCATCGCCGTGATCACACGCCCCCAGTTGGCGTCCTCACCGAAGACCGCAGCCTTGACGAGGTTGCTCCCCACGACGCTCTTGGCAAGCGCCGACGCCCTCTCCTCGCTCGCCGCGCCCTCGACAACGACCTCGACGAGCCTGGTCGCGCCCTCGCCGTCGCGCGCGATCTCCTTTGCCAACTCCCGCGCCACGTCCTCGACGGCCTCAGCGAAGACCGGGTAGTCGGGCGAGTCCAGCGTGATCCTGGTATTTCCCGCCGCGCCGTTCGCCATGAGGAGGGCCACGTCGCTAGGCGAGGTGTCACCGTCCACGGTGACGCGGTTGTAGGTGCGGTCCGTAACCCGACGCAGCGTCTCCCCGAGACACTTTCTTTCGACGGCGGCGTCCGTGGTCAGGAAGGCGAGCATCGTGCCCATGTTCGGGTGGATCATGCCGCTCCCCTTGGCCGTCCCCCCGACGGTGATGGTCTTCCCCCCGACCTCGACCCGCGCCACGGCTTCTTTTTCGCGCGTGTCTGTGGTCATAATAGCCTCGGCGAAACCGATGCCTCCCAGCTCGCCGGCCGCCGCGCGTATACCGACGGAGATCATATCCATCGGCAGACGAACCCCGATGACGCCGGTGGAAGCCACGGCTACTTCTCCCGCTCCTATCCCCAGCGCCTCCGCAGCAAGCTCCTGCATCGCGCGCGCGTCCTCGATGCCCCGCTGCCCCGTCGCCGCGTTGGCGATGCCGCTGTTCGCCACGACCGCGCGAACGCCACCCCTCTCTACGGCCTCCCGCGTCACGACGAGCGGTGCCCCCTTGACGGCGTTGCGAGTAAACACGGCCGCCGTCTCGCAGGGAACCTCAGAGAAGAGGAGCCCGAGGTCCCTCACCCCGGTACTCCTAACCCCGCACGCGACCCCGGTAGCCACAAAGCCGGCCGCAGCCGCAACGCCGCCGGAACGCGACTTTATTCCGATTGTTGAATTTTTATTCATCACGGGGAAATATTCTCGCACCCCCGCGGGAAGGCGTCAACCATTTTATGCAGAAACTTGAATAAATATCCGCAAGTTCTACAATGGGCTGCATGGGGCTGAGCGTTGGTGTATATGGCGGGAGTGGGTATGCGGGGGTCGAGCTCGTGCGGCTGCTCTCAGGTCACCCCGAGGTTGGGGCTCTCGGTGTTACGTCGCGCCGGTATGCTGGGCTTGAGTTCGGCGGCGTCTTTCCGCAGCTCGCTGTCGAGGGGTCCTATGTCGCTCCCGAAGAGATAGAAGCTTCCGACCTCGACGTGGCCTTCGTGGCTTACGGGCACGGCGAGAGCGCGGAGACGGTCAGAGAGTTGCTCGGGGCAGGGGCTCGTCTGGTCATAGACCTCTCGGCGGACTTCAGGTTGTCCGATGTGGAGCTATACGGAGAGTGGTATGGCGAGCATCCCGCGCCGGAGCTTCTAGAAGAGGCGCACTACGGATTGCCCGAGGTTTTCGGGGTGGTGGAGGGAAGGCTCATCGCTAACCCGGGATGCTATCCGACGGCGGCCATTCTGGCGCTCGCGCCCGTAGTAAAGCGGGTGAAGGAGATACGGTCCGTGACGATCAACGCGCTCTCCGGTGTAAGTGGGGCGGGTGCCAAGCCTAGCGTCAAGACGCATTTCGTCAGCGTGAACGAGAGCGCGGGTGCCTACGGGACGCCGCTGCACCGGCACACGCCGGAGATTGAGACGCTGTTGCGACGGGTGGGGGAGGTGCCAGGGGTAACCTTCGTGCCGCACCTCATCCCCATAACGCGTGGGGAGCTGGAGACGATCGTGTTGGATCTCGAGGACGCACCCGAGGCCGGGGAGGTCCTCGGCTGGTTTGCGGAAGATTACGGAGGATGTGCTTTCGTCGATGCGCGGGAGGAGTACCCGCACATTTCCCACGTGGCCAACACGAACCGGTGCAGGCTCTCGGCGGCGGTAGATAAGCGTGCGGGGAAGCTGTTGTTGTTTTCGGCGGTCGACAATTTGCTCAAGGGGGCGTCTGGGGCGGCTGTGCAGAACATGAACCTGGCGCTCGGGTACGAAGAAGAACTCGGGCTCGGGCACCTCACGTAGGAGGACGGTTTGGAAGCGACAGGCACTCACGTGGACAAGACGACGAGGCAGGATCTCATATTGCGCCTGATCTCCGAGCGCGACCTCGGCACGCAGCAAGGCGTCGTCGCGGCGCTGGCCGACGAGAACGTAGAAGTAGCGCAGGCGACCGTAAGCCGCGATCTCGCCGAGCTCGGCGTCCTCAAGGTCGGGAGCCGCTACCTGGCGCTGCCACACGACCCCGGCTCCGCAGGCATCGAAGTCCTCCCGAGCTTCGTCCTCGGCATCGTGCCCGCCCAGAACCAGGTCGTGATCCACACCCGCGACGGCACGGCCGGCGCCGTCTCCAGCGTCCTCGACAGGGTGAAGGGCTTGAAGATACTGGGTACCATCGCCGGCCAGGACACCGTCCTCGCCATAGCCCCGGACGCGGACGCCGCCGCCGAGGTGGCGAACCTCATCGCCGACGTGTGCAGGGCCAAGACGCGGCCGGCCGGAAACATCGAGTAGTTGAGGGCCGTGGACGCGAGAACCACCTATCGCATCCGGCCGGGCGGGCCAGAGGATGTAGCGTTCATGCGGGATATGCTCTACGAAGCTTTCTACTGGCGTCCTGAGGACCCGAAGCCGCCCAAGGAAGAAATCTTCTCTCTACCCGAGTTCGCCCACTACCTCGAGGGCTGGGGCAGGCCCGGAAACGCGTCGGTTGTCGCGCTGAATCCTCGCGATGGTGAGAAGATCGGTGCCGCCTGGTACAGGCTGATGACGCCGGGAGATCCTGCCTATGGTTTCGTGGATACTGCGATACCCGAGGTATCCATCGCCGTAAGCCCCGAGTATAGAGGCGCCGGAGTGGGCGAGGCTTTGCTCCGCGCCCTGGTGCAAACGGCGCATGTCGAAGGGTTCGAAGCGTTGACCCTGGCGTCGAGGAGGGAGATGCGGCGATCACGCTCTACAAGCGTACCGGTTTCCGGAAGCTTCGTTTTTCGAAGGGCGTCTGGGCCATGAGAGTGGAACCATCTGCTGGAGACAATGTTTCGGTTCCCGCTCTCGCCCTGACGGTGCTCGAAGAGCGTTTATCCATCTGCCGGCTGGATGCCGGGGCGAAGGTCCCAACGTGGGCTGTAAAAGCGTCCTTCTTCTCGGTGACGCGCACGCAGGACGAGCTCTCAGTCGTCTGCCCGGAGGAGGACGTGCCAGATGGAGTCTCTCGGGAGCGTGGCTGGCGCGCCTTGAAGCTTGAGGGACCCCTGGATCTCTCCATGGTCGGCGTCCTATCTTCGGTGGCGGCGCCGCTTACCGGAGCGGGCACGAGCATCTTCGCGGTTTCCACCTTCGATACCGACTACGTGCTCGTCAGAGAGACGCAACTCGATCTCGCCGTTGGTACCCTACGAGAAAATGGGCACAGGGTGGGCGACTATTCGGCGGGGGGAGGATGAGGATAAGGTTCGTGCGGCACGCGACGTTCGTGTTCGAGGCCGGCGGTCAGCGGGTGATGGTCGACCCGATGCTGGCCCCTGCGAGGGCCACAGATCCCGTGGTGAACACACCAAACCAGCGGCGCAACCCGCTCGTGGACCTGCCGTTCGGGGACGAGGGGACGCTCGCCCTGTTGGAGGAGACCGATGCGGTGCTGGTCACGCACACCCACAACGATCACTGGGACGGTAGGGCGCGCGATCTCATCCCAAAGCAAACCCCCATCCTGTGCCAGCCGGAGGATTGGGATGAGATAAGCGCCGCCGGCTTCCGGCGGGTCACGCCGGTCGAAGACGAATCGGAGTGGAGCGGCTTGAGCTTCACCCGGACCGGCGGGCAGCACGGCACGGGTGAGATCGGCCGCCTGATGGCCCCCGTCTCCGGGTTCGTGGTTAGGACGGAAGGTTCACCGACCCTGTACGTGGTGGGGGATACTATCTGGTGCCCCGAGGTCGAGGAGGCACTGAACGCTCACGATCCCGACGTGATCGTCGTAAACGCCGGCGCGGCGCGGTTCCTCGAAGGAGATCCCATAACCATGACCGCGGAGGACGTGGCCAGCGTCTGCCGCGCCGTGCCCGACGCGCTCGTCGTCGCCGTGCACATGGAGGCGATCAACCACTGCCTCCTGATCCGCATCGAACTCGCGCAGGAACTCGATAGCGAAGGGCTCGCAGGACGGGTAGAGATACCCGCTGACGGCGAGACACTGGATGTACCGTAGATATATCTCAGGAGGAAATATGCTAAAAGGAAAGAAGGTCGTGCTCGCCTACTCGGGTGGATTGGACACGTCGGTCTGCGTGAAGTGGCTGGGGGAGCAAGGAGCCGTGCCCTACGCGCTGTACCTGGACCTCGGCCAGGGTGAGCCAGCCGAAGACGTGCGGGCGAAGGCATTACGGATAGGCGCCACTGACGCCTTCGTGCGCGACGCGAAGGCGGAGTTCGCGGACGAGTACGTCGCCCCCGCGATAAAGGCGAACGCGCTCTACGGCGGCAAGTACCCGCTTTTCACGGCCCTGGCGCGCCCGCTCATCGCCAAAAAGCTCGTCGAGGCCGCCCGGGAGGTCGGGGCCACCCACATCGCCCACGGCTCGACGGGGAAGGGCAACGACCAGGTCCGCTTCGACGTCACGACTGCCTCCATCGCCCCTGACCTGACCGTCGTCGCGCCCGTCCGCGACTGGAACATAAGCCGTCCTGAGGAGATGGCCTACGCCGAGGAACACGGCATCCCCGTCCCGACCACCAAGGAATCCCCCTACAGCGTGGACGAAAACCTTTGGGGCCGCTCCATAGAGGCAGGCCCCCTGGAAGACCCCGACCACGAGCCGACGGAGGACGTATTCGAGTTGACGACCTCCCCTGAGAAAGCCCCCGACGAGCCGCAGTACATCGAGATCGGCTTCGAAGAAGGACTCCCCACGACCCTCGACGGGGAAGAGCTGCCGCTGGTGGATCTCATAGCCGAGCTAAACACCGTCGCGGGCTCGAACGGCGTCGGTCGCATCGACATGATCGAAGACCGCCTCGTCGGCATCAAGAGCCGTGAGATCTACGAGTCCCCCGCCGCTCTCACCATCGTGGCCGCCCACCGCGAACTCGAATCCCTGACCCTCACCCGAGATGTCCTCCGCTTCAAAACCACAGTCGAACAACGTTACGCCGAGCTCGCCTACGAGGGCCTGTGGTTCACCCCCCTCAAAACCGCCCTCGACGCGTTCATCACAGAGACCCAGAAGACCGTAACCGGAACGGTTCGCCTCAAACTCTACAAGGGTAACACCACCGTCGTCGGCCGCACAGCCCCGAATGCCCTCTACAGCAAAGACCTTGCCACCTACGATCCCAACAGCACCTTCGACGAAGCCGCAGCAGCAGGCTTCATAGCCCTCTGGGGCCTCTCCGCCCGCCAATGGGCAAGCGTCAACGGAGGTACAGAGTACAGCCCTGCATCACCACAACACTAAACTCGCAGTACACACTGCAGAATAGAAAAGCGCCATTTGCAGGAGAATAAAAAGAAACC
>DATDKB010000156.1:0-2738 GCA_036520255.1 Rubrobacter sp.
GGGGCGAGGACGAAGAGGGGTACAGGCAGAAGGTCAACGAGCGCTTCGACCGGCTGGCCGAACGCGTGGAGCGACTCGAAGAAGAGGTGCGCCAGCTGCGCGGCGGCGGTAGCGGAGGTAGCTCCCGAGGCGCTTAGGAACTGAGGGCCGGAGCATAGGAGCTCCGGCCCTGCTTCTCGTCGTATCCACCGCAGCGCGTGGAAGGACGGTTCTCGGAACTTCGCTTTGACGGGGTTCTAAGACGTTCGCAAGGACCGATATGGGTCGGGGCGGCCCAAAGCGCCGCCCCGACCCGGTGGTTATACTGCCATCTCGTTAGCCGAGGCGCGGGGCTGAGCCCTTGCCCCGCCCAAAAGGAAGGGGAGGCATGGCAAGAAGACGGACGCTCTATCTACCGGTGATGATCGCGGCCGCGGTGGTGGTGGCATGCTCGGTGGCTTTGTTGGCGCTCTCGGAGGAGGAGGCGCAAGCCGCATTCCCGGGTAAGAACGGCAGGATAGCCTACTTCGACCGCTCCGGGTCCGGGGACGACTACGAGATTTACTCTATGAACCCCGACGGCACGGACCGCACGCTGTTGTCCGGGGACGCGGCGAACGACTACGCGCCCGACGTCTCGTCCGACGGCGAGAAGATAGCCTTCGTGAGCCTTCGCTCGGGCGGCAACAAGATCTACGTGATGAATGCCGACGGCACGGCGGCGAGGAACCTCAGCGGCTCCGAGGTCGGTGAAGGCAGTCCGGCATGGTCGCCCGACGGCACCGAAATAGCCTTCGAGAAGGAGGGCGACGTCTGGGTCATGGACGCCGACGGCTCCAACCGGAAGAACCTCACCAAAACCCCGCCCGTAAACGGCTACGAGGTCCGAGAGCGCGACCCCGCCTACTCGCCGGACGGTACCGAGATAGCCTTCCACAAGGAAACCTTCCGACCGCACGACGTGGACCTCTACACCATCTCTCCCGACGGCACGAAGCTTAGGCAGGTGACCGACTTCCCGGGTAAGGAGTTGGAGCCCGACTGGTCGCCGAGCGGCCGCAGCCTGGTCTACGTCCGCTCCACCAGAACCTCGGGAGAGCGCATCTCCACGGTAAGGCCCGACGGCACGGGCAAGAGGCCCATCGCCCAGGACGGCTACGCCCCGGTCTTCTCGCCCGACGGCAAGAGCATAGCCTTCACCCGCAACGGGGATCTCTACGAGGCGAAAAGCGACGGCTCCGGCGATCCCAGCGTGGTCGATGGTCCGGAGGGGTCGAGCGAGTTGGCGCCCGATTGGGGACCGATGCGCACCACTACTGCGAGGTAGCCCTTAGTACGAGAGCCAGAGAATCCGGGTCGAAGGGGACTATCTGACCTCGATAGTCCCCCCTCGACCTACCCCACTCCCCTATCCACCCGAGTGCGTGGAAGGCAGTTTCTCCGAGGTTGGACTTCCGCTTTACGGAGTTCTAGGAAGTTGGAGGGAGCTAGCCCAACCAAGATGGCCGGGACTACTACACCACCCCGGCCCTTATGTCCCGCGCCCCCTATGGCTACTTGCGGCTCCTACTTATAGATCACCGCCTCGCAAGTGTCCGACGCTTCTATGGCTGCGTCCACCACGCACACGTCGTAGCCCCCCGGTCCGCCTATGGCCGCGTCCAGGGCGTCGCCGTCGTTGACGCGCAGCAGGTCGTTGCCGCCGTTACCCTTGGTCACGTCGCGGTCGTTTGTGTAGGATCGGGCGTCGAGGTGGTCATGACCTCCCTTGGCGATCATCCTGTCTGGCACCCCGTCGCCGACCCGCTCGAAGAGGATCTGGTGAGCTCCCGTTGCTACGCAGGGGGTGGTCTCACATTGGATCACCCCTCCTATCACTTGTTGGGCCAATGCCGTGCCGCTACCCACCACCAGCGCCGCGAGGACCACCCCCAGGGCTACCATCATCGCTATCTTGGTGCGCATCTCTTCCTCCTTGCTCCGGAGAGGGGAACCGGCTCTCAGCGCTTGCCCCCTCAGTGCTTTACCGCCGTGCGCACATTAGTAGCACCATCCGGAGCCCGACGCATCCCCAAAGAAACGGTTTCCTTCTGCCCTATTCACCCATCTTCGGGGAAGGGTTATTCTCCGAAGTTCGCATGCACGATCGTGCATAGCCCCGCTCCGGTACCCCAGATCGGGGCCTGTTGGTCCGGGGCTACGCTACATTCCGGGACGTTCGCCGAAGATAGTCTATTTGGGGGATGTGCCCTCCGTAGAGGGTCATGTACGCTGCCCTCGCATGCGTGTGTAGGGGCGAGGGCAGACTAAGACACCTGTCCCACAGCAGACGAAAAGGGGTAGGAAAGTATGGTTGAGCAGCCGGAGAGGTACTGCAGCAACTGCGGACGTGAGTTAAGGCCGGAAGATCAATTCTGTTCAAACTGCGGAATGCCGGTTCATCGGGGCGCAAGGGTTCCCACCCCGCACGCAGATAGACCAGTGCCTCCGCTACCTCCGCCACCACAAGAGGCGGTCGGCAGGAGGAGATTGACTGCCTCCGGCGCCTTGAGGGGCCGTGGGAGGAAAATGGTGGTCCTATTGGTTTTAGTAGGGCTCTTCCTCTTTCTAGTGCTTCCGATCTTGCTCGAGAGCCTACTCGCGTGGAGGCTGCAAACGGCATTTGGGACACCGACAAAGCCTGACGTCCAGATTTCTTCGAACTTTCCGCCCGAACTGCTCCTGGGCCGCATTGACCGAATCCAGGTGGGAATGGACCA
>DATDKB010000157.1:0-2559 GCA_036520255.1 Rubrobacter sp.
CACTCGTAATGAGCAGGTCAGCGGTTCGAGTCCGCTCGTCGGCTCTCCAGAACTGTACAACGACTAGGAAAGTCACACAGATTAGATAAGGGCCGTACGGCCCGCTCTCCTCGCATAGCTTGCTTCCGACATCTGTCCTTATCAACTAGGAGTGCCTTCACGCCTCGGTAGGGTCAAGCTGGAGACCATTTCCGAATGCGCGTGGGTGATTAAGAACCCACGAGGCCACCTCTCGGTACGGTTCGCACCAGACCACGCCGTCTTGTACTAAGTCGCCCACTTCTTCGAGCGCTCCGCGCATGATCTCGAAGCGGTCTTCCTGTTCTTCCAGGAAGGGATGAAATAGCAGCGTTAGGTGCCCACCGTTGCGGACGACGCCCTGAAGCGCCGAACTCAGCGTCTTTCGGAAGCGGGCCGGGGACATCGGTTCGCGCGATCCCGTAGCGCTCTTCCGAAGATCGCCGAAGCGCGGCAGGTAGTAGTAAGCGTCGACCAGCCGCCACTCGAACGGCATGACCACCAGATCACCGAGGAAGCCTATCCCGAGGCCCGCCGGTGAGCAGTGGGTGAAACCGAGGCCTTCGAGAAGTTTCGGCGAGTAAGGGGTCAGCCTCCCTCCCGGCGGGCGGAAGCCGCGAGGTCTGATTCCGAGCTCGTCCATCTTGTCGATGCCCCGTTCGAGCAGACGGGCCTCATCAGAGGGGCTCAGGCCGGGCCAATATTCGTGGCGCCAGCCGTGGTAGCCGATCTCGTGTCCGGAGTCGGCGACCTCAATCAACGCCTCGGGGTAGAGTTCGGCGTTGAGGCCCTCCACAAAGAAAGTGGCTCGAAGCCCGAACTCACCGAGCATATCAAGGATCCGGGGTAGCATCCGCTTCATAGAGAAGTGCCGACCGAGAGGCTTACCCTCTGGCCACAGCCCACGCTCGAGATCGGCAGCCTCTCCCAGGTTGTCGAAGGTCACGGTGACCGCTGCGCGTCCGGCGTCGGGGCCCCAAGTGTCGGAAGGAACGTGGGGCTGGTTACTCATGCCTCTCTCCTCAAACGTGTCTCCATAAGTAGCTTCCATGAGTGTTCCATGCGAAGGATCACGGCCCCGAACTTCCCCCGCGGAGGGCGGGTACTCGCACCTCTCCCTCCGGCTCACCTTCGCCCCAGCGGGTAACGTCTCCCACCACGCCGAGGAACGCCTTAAGGACCGCGGAAGGGTCGCCGCGCCGCCAGACTACCCCGAGCTCGATCTCCGGTGATAACCCCTCGACATTCTTGTAGACGACCCCCGCTCTCTGGAGATTCTGCAGTGAGGCGGGGACCAGCGTTACTCCTATGCCGCCGGCGACCAGGCTGACGGTAGTCTGCATTAGCCAGGCCTCCTGAACCACCCTGGGTTCGAAACCGGCTTGCCGGCAGTGCTCGACTATCTTGTCGCGCAGACCCGCTCCCTGGTAGCGCGGCGTGAGGACGAAAGGCTCGCCGGAGAGCGTACTCAACGCCACCCGTGGCTCGTTGGATAAAGGGTGCGTGCCAGGCAAAGCCGCGACGAAAGCCTCCCGCGAGACGGGCCTGGACTCCAGAGAGTCTATTTTGAAAGGAAGGTACAGAAAACCTACATCGACCCGCCCGTCGCCCAGGGCCCTGAGCAACCGGTCAGGGTCTACCTCGCGCAGCAGTAGCTCGACGCCCGGAAATCGCTCACCGAAGGCCCGCAGGATGGGAGGCAGGACCCGATTGGCAGCCGAGGGCACGAACCCTATCGCCAGCCGCCCGACCTCGCCCTGGCCGACGCGGTGCACCACGCTCGCCGTCTGCTCGGCGTGGACGAGCAGGCTTCGCGCCTCGACCAGGAGCAGGCGCCCGGCGTCGGTCAGCCGTACGCTGCGCTTCGTGCGGTAGAACAGTTGTGCCCCGAGCTCCTCCTCGAGACGTTTGATCTGGTAACTCAAAGGGGGTTGCGCCATGCACAGCCGCTCGGCCGCCCGGCTGAAGTTCAACTCCTCCGCAACGGCCACGAAGTAACGCAAGCGTTGGAGGTTCATCGGTTTCTTATACACGCTTTGTATCAGTCGGTCAACAAGAAGTATTGGACGTATCAGTCGCGAACGCTCAGAATTGCTGGGAGAGAGGGTTTAAGGAGGTCTCGCGGATAGCATGCGTAGCGCTGACGACGAGGACGGCCGTGCGATGGTAGAGGTTCCGCGCATGGATGGGCTGTCGGGCGGGAGGGTGAAGAGCAAGGTCATCTCCGTGGAGGAGGCTGCCGAGCTCGTGGGACCTGGAAGCACCGTGATGGTGGGGGGATTCGGCCTCGTCGGATCACCGCTCACCCTTATTGAGGCGCTTCTCTTCTCTGAGAGGGCCAGAGATCTAACGACGATCAGCAACAACGTCGGCGAGCCGGGCAAGGGGTTGGGCCGCCTTCTGCTCGAAGGCAAGATACGGCGGGCGATCGGGTCGTACTTCACGAGCAACCCCGACGTGATGGAGCGTCACCGTAGCGGTGAACTCGTGACCAGCCTCGTGCCTCAGGGGACGCTGGCCGAGGCCATCCGCGCAGGCGGT